>CAZAOX010000034.1:5701-6899 GCA_964486985.1 uncultured Candidatus Saccharibacteria bacterium | reverse complement strand
TGTTTGTCAGTAGCTATCTCGAGCGATTTTCTACCTGGTAGAACGACACCCTCCCAGTCTCTACACGCATCGGATAATCGAGCTAAGTATTGGATTGAAGATTCACTCCTAGAAACAACTCCAGCGAGATCACCCCGAAATTGCCCAATATCTCGACTTAATTTTTCAGCATCAAAATAGTCTGTCTCAAGTTCAGTAATCACCAGGTTACTGAATTCAGGGCGCGAGCGGTCCTGTGCCGGCAAGCGCTTGTCCCTCACTACAATAACTTTTGCTTCACCTATTAGTCGTGCGATTGAAATTGCCGCTGAAGGATTCAGTTTATTAACTGCAAAGATAACAGGTGTGTGCTCCATAAGCTTATAATGCCCCTAGAGCTTCCTTAATTGAAGAGGGCATCGTTGAGTGTTGCCCAACAAGTTGTTGGTCCAGTACGTCATATGGGTTAAACTTTGCCTGAAGCAACCAGAGCATACCTTCATCAACCTGACCCGCCTCAACGATCGCGTTAAGTAACTTCCACGCACCGTTAAGGCCATGGAGGTATTTCGTATCGGTTCGGTTTGCGATGCCCTCATCGACATCAACGAGCCCCGCAAACGTACGACGCAACTGATTAGCTGTTAATTTATCTGCCTTGCTAACTACTTCAGGAGTTATCCCATTGCCCGAAAGGGTGATCTGCTTCATAGATCTCGTTAGACGAGAAATATCCTCTCGTGACAAGCCAGATGTCTCCGCAAGACCTATCGTAAGGTAGTAGTCAATTCCTCGACTCGCGTCATACTTACCCATTCGACATTGCTCAAGTGCTATCATCAACGACTCCTCAATCAAACCGTAAGTTGCAGTACCTGTAATACCTACTTCATTACTATTAATTTCAGCCATAGCAGAGCGTAGCGCATGTCCAAAAACCTCATGAACGACTAAATTTTTCGCAGCTGTCTTAGTGACTTTCCGTTGCTCGGGAATAACGATCAAACGATCTGATGCATAGACTGCTATAGCCGACTTTTCTCGCTGTATAACTTCCACTCGCCAACCGTTATCACGCATTGCAGGAGTTGTCTCTATCGCCATAGTTATTATATTCTGCATCTGATATGCATCGAGCATGTCACCCTCTAGAGCGTCTATTTCATCAAATATATCCTCAAATTGAATAAACTCATCACCAGGTTTTATCTTTGCTTTA
>CAZAOX010000034.1:0-5691 GCA_964486985.1 uncultured Candidatus Saccharibacteria bacterium | reverse complement strand
TCGCATCGAGAGTCTTTTGTGATGGTCGAACCAGTTCAACCTCTTCTATGGACGGGTCAATGCCATCCAGCAATTCACTCAGCTCATCAAGCACCATTGCCCTGGCGATCTCTACGCTATCATCGACTTGAGCAGCTTCAAGTAGATCTATTTTCTTTCTCAGAGCAGCCTTATACATACCGGGGTCATAATGACCATGTAGCCTTTCTTGTATTTCCTGAATACTTAAACTCTGGTCGGTTTCACCCGTTTGCTGTGCCGCCGCAAAACCTATAAATGCAAGTTCACCAAGACGTCGGTCTACTATCTGTAAACGTGACTGATCAGCTGGATCGCCCTCGTCTAAAGTCGTAGCGTAATCTCGTAGTCGCTTCTCCGCCTGCGATAAGCCTTTAGTGTTACCTGCTTTCTCTACCGAATCAGGAGTAAGCAACGTATCGCCAGTATTTGGGTCAACCAGGGTATCAAGTACTTTTCCCTGGGTAAATGGTGACGCCTGCTGTATCACTTCGCTAAAAGATGGTTTTTGTGTTTGCTCTGCAACCATAGCTATATTATAGCACACTTTCTATGGAAATGCAAGTATTTAGGTACTTTATAGCCCAAATAAGCCTTTTTTGCCACTCTCCTGAAACTCCTCGAGCAACTCTTTTTGTTTCTTGGTGAGTTTGGTCGGAATATCGACAATAATGCCAACGATGTGTGGGCCACGAGTCTCCGTGCGGAGATTTGGTACGCCGTGGCCTGATAGCTTAAAATCAGTGCCATTTTGAGTGCCGGCAGGGACTTTCATGCGGATTTTGCCATCAACAGTATCGACATCAATTTCTGTGCCAAGCGCCGCATCGGCCATCGAAATATGCTCGAACGACAGAATGATATTACCCTCTCGAGTAAATTTCTTGTGTGCCTTAACTCGAACATGAACATATAGATCACCTTTAGCGCCACCCTGAACTGCCTCGCCATGTTCACGCAAGCGAATTGTTGCCCCATCATCTATACCAGCTGGGACTTTCAACTTAACCTCTTTTGATTGACGACGCGTCCCTTTTCCGCCACAAACCGAACAGTTCTTTTCTGGTATCTTGCCCTTGCCCTTACAGGTTGAACAGGCTACTGCCTGTTGAATCTGTCCAAATATCGAATTCATTACTCTAGTTTGCTGACCTGTACCATGACAATCCTCACAGGTCTTCAAATCATGCCCTGGCTCAGCCCCCAGCCCATCGCAATGCTCACATTCATCCTCAAGCGTCAAATTAATAGCCTTTTCAACTCCAAAAACCGCTTCCTCAAATGTCAGCGTAATAGTGGTTTCGACATCACGCCCTCGTCGTGGTCCGCGCTGGGCCTCAGCTCCGCCAAAGAATTGGCCGAAAATATCACCTAAACCACCACCAAAATCAAATTCCACCCCTTGACCGCCAAAACCGCCAAAACCTTCGAATGGACCACCCTGGAATCCTCCAGATGCCCCGCCAACACCAGCATGACCAAACTGGTCGTAGCGCTGTTTCTTTTGACGATCCTTTAGAACCTCATAAGCCTCATTTATCTCTTTAAATTTCTCTTCACTGCCTCCTTCTTTATCTGGATGATACTTAACCGCTAGCTTACGGAAAGCTTTTTTTATCTCATCCTCAGAGGCGGTACGCTCAATGCCTAAAACTTCATAATAATCTCGTTGTGCCATAGCATCTAGCATAACAAATTAGCACTCAGCGCGCAAGAGTGCTAGAAGTAACCTACTCAGTCGAAAGGCTTTTTATGACATCAAATCTATCAGTCTTCTTGAACTGCTCGCTTATAGAATTTTTAATGTCAGAGTCCATGCTATTTGCGTAGCCAGCCCAAGACTGATTGCCAATCACCAGGAAGGGGACACCTGAGGGGTCTTCGCCTAACTTATCACCCACCTGACCCATCAGACCTCGATTTTCCTCGCTACCATATACCTCAAATGTAACGAGGTTATAATACTTCCCGTATTCATCTTCTATAGATGCCAGGAAATTTGCAAGACCTAAGCAAAACGAGCAACCTTCCCCCCAAAAGATGTAAATGTTCATCTTGCCTTCCTCATAAGTAACATCTTTTAGTGCCATCTTTTTAAGCAAACTCTTACCGTCTTCAGAAATATCACTTGAACCAGACGACAAATTAGAGCTAGCGTTATCCTGCTTAGAGTTATTTGCTCGATTTGATGCGACCAACCCAGCCACAACCAGCCCGACCACAGTAATGACTATAACAACTCCAATTATCTTATCTTTCATTTAGAACTCCGTATATTTTTCTGTATTATACAGCTTACCATTTATCTCCAAGAAAACCGAGTATTTGCCACTCAAGCCCTCGTCATTGATATGCTTGGTCACCATGAACCCGTTTTTGTTCTCTTCATCTGTCAAAATATCTACACAAAGCGCTGTATAAGGTTTTTTACTAACCCTAACATTATAGGTTTTTATCTTCGCATCTTGATAGAGCAGAACCTTTAGCTCATCACCACGCTTGAATCGGCCTTTTATTTCTAATCTATCGTCCTCTTTTAGCAAAGAGATTTCATGTTTTTTATAAGTTTTATCAGGACTCTCTGCTGTCAATGTAAACCCATTTCGCTCGCTGGCTACTCGGGTCTGCCCTAAACTCCCTAGTCTAGCCCCTACGCCAAAAGATTGCTTTTCTACCTCAGGATAGAGACTCATCTTTTCCACCCGATAATTATTGGTTGGTAGTTTCATCTCAAACACCACCTCATCATTCAAGATCTCCACCGTGTCCGAAACTAGCTTATCTGCACCACCAAGCCCTGCTGGCACATTAGATACCTTGCCGTCCTTATAGGATATGCCTCCAGAATGAACTATATAGTGGTTTTCGCCAAGATAATCCACGTCAGAGATATATGGTGAATAAAACTCGCTACCTCGCTCTTTGCCGTATTGCCAAACCTGTTCGATCGTCATGTCTTCTGTATTTATTTTGTACATCACCCCTCGAGTATAACTTTGCTCTGCCGGGACATAGTCTGCTTTTATCTTTGACTTATTGTTGCCATTATCAAGTATAAAGACATAGCCTTCAGGTGTGATCATCGCCGCATGCTGGCTCCATTGCCAACCGAAATCGCCTTCGCCAACAGGCTTGAAGAAATATTTTTGATACTCTTTACTCCAATTTGTCGGATCCCCGATGATCCAATTTAATTTACTGGTATCATAATCAATATTTATCACAGCATCCTGATGACGGCCCGAAAGAGTTATCGAATTTGATTTTTTGTCATACCAAACTGAGTTATTGTGAAACCAATCATAATCCGTCCAGCTCTCGCTCTTACCATCCTTCATATTTAAAACTTTTTTCAAATCAAAAGTTTTCACAACCTCGCCTGTTTGACGATTTAATTCAACTACCACATCCTCAACCGTCCCAACTTCGCTATCAAAATCATCACTAGCGACCAGTAAATTACCGTTTGGCATCTCAAAGTAGTCATGGTGGTAACCTCCTGGCAAACTATATTCTGTATAAACTTTACCTAGCATATCTATTTCATACAGACCAGAGGAATAATACGGAGGGTTAGCCAATCTTTCAGTACTGAGAAGCAGTCGACCGTTTTTTAATCGGTCGATCTTCCATAGAGCACGCTCACTCAAATACCAGCGGACATCTCCGTTAACATCATAAGCAACAGTCGGACCAGCACTAGCCGGTGTAAAAAAGTATAGATCATTGGTCAACCTGTCTTTATCCGCTACTACTTCTGTGGCCCGTGCAACTGTTTTTGGCAAAGCATCAGTCTTGATGGTTAATTCTTTCCCCTCATCACCAACTTCTACCACAACGGTATTTTCGGCATCAGGATAAAGACCGTAAATCGGTAGATAGTGTTCTTTGGCAGACTCAAAAACATGCGAAAAAGTACTTAAATCGTCCCTGCCAACTACCGTCACCCTGGGGCTTACTACCTCCTCGGTCTCAAACACTACTAGAGCACTAAGAGGGGAGTTTTTGTATGGGTCAACGATAATATTCGGCCTATCGAAGGTAAATCCTTCGATTTTAAACTCTTCCTCTAATTGATACTGCTTAGAGATTAGACTTTCGGACTTTTCAGCCGCTACCTGATTTGTTGACAAACTATTGAGTAAAAAATAAGCGCCAAAACCTAGCGCTACTACTGATATGATTGCTATTATGACAACTATCCACTTCTTTGGCACGCCCCCTCCTCTTTCCGTGATATTTTAATTATACCACTAGCGCGTTTTGACCCTAAGTATAAGGGTGTCCAATATACAAAAAATGCACCAGCCCATGGAGACTGGCGCATTCTTGGCTTTTAGGACAGAGGTCTACTTCTCGTCCACCACCTCGCCTTCGACGGCTTCATCGGCCTTAGACTTTTTAGACTTCTTGCCTTTCCCATCCTTTTTACCTGTCGCCTTATCTACGTCGGCCTCAGCTTCTTTTTGCTCCTCTTTGGCAGCCTCCTCATAAAGCTTGGCGCCAATTGGCATGATAGTGTCTGTCAGATCCTTAGCTGCTTTTTCTAGTGCGTCTTTATCAGCCTTCTCGTCATCCTTGACCTTCTTGGCCTCCTCGACTGCCTTTTCGATAGATTTCTTATCTTCATCAGAAATCTTATCCTTATAGTCGCTAGGCATTTTTTCAGCCTGATAGATGGCGTTTTCTAACGCGTTCCTTGACTCAACTGACTCACGCTTCTTTTTGTCTTCATCAGCGTGCATTTCGGCTTCTTTTTGGGCCTTTTCGATGTCCTCTTTGCTCATATTACCCGAGTCTTGAATGGTGATAGACTGTTCTTTACCAGTGCCTTTATCTTTAGCGGCGACATTTAGGATACCGTTTGCGTCAAGGTTGAATGTCACCTCAATCTGCGGTATTCCACGTGGTGCTGGAGCAATTCCGTCTAGTATAAATGTGCCCAAGCTCTTGTTATCATTAGCCATCTCGCGCTCACCCTGCAAGACATGAATTTCCACCTGCGGCTGATTGTCTGCGTAGGTTGAAAATACCTGGCTCTTTGATGTTGGGATAGTCGTATTGCGGTCAATCATCGCCGTACGTACGCCACCAGCCGTTTCGATACCAAGAGTTAACGGAGTCACGTCTAGTAGCAATACGTCCTTGACATCACCTGCCAAAACCCCACCTTGGACTGCCGCGCCAATTGCCACCACCTCATCAGGATTAACGCCCTGCATTGGCTCTTTGCCAAAGATTTGCTTCACTTTCTCAACAACTGCCGGCATACGAGTCATACCGCCGACCAAAACAACCGATTGGATATCATTAGCTGATAGCTTAGCGTCCTTAAGAGCCTTTTCAACAGGCTTGGCTAATCGATCAATCAAATCACCGACTAGCTCCTCAAGCTTAGCCCTTGTTAGTTTCAGCTCGAAGTGCTTTGGCCCGTCTGCATCAGCCGTGATAAACGGTATATTAACCTCTGTCTCGGTAGTGCTTGAGAGTTCCTTTTTGGCCTTCTCAGCCTCATCCTTGAGACGTTGCATGGCTGCATTATCTTTTTTAAGATCAATTCCTTCTTTTGATTTGAAATCATCGATAAAGTAGTTAACTATAACGTTATCGAAGTCCTCACCACCTAAGTGGGTGTCGCCATTTGTCGACTTTACCTCAAAGACCCCATCGCCG
>CAZAOX010000033.1:0-7083 GCA_964486985.1 uncultured Candidatus Saccharibacteria bacterium | reverse complement strand
GTAACTACTGAGCTATAATTAGGGCATGAGTCTGAATAGCAAACAACAACGTGTCTACGACCAACTTGCCGATATTATACTATCCGCCAAGCCGACCTCGCCATATATCGTAGGTATAAATGGTAAAGACGCTTCTGGTAAGACTATCTTTGCTGATAATTTTGCTGGCTATTTGAACACGAGAACAAGTCGTCAGATTATCCGTATCAGCGTCGATGATTTTATGAACGAGCGAAAGATGCGGCGAACGCCAACTTCATCGGAGGGCGAAACGTGCTATTTATACACATTCAATTTTGACGCATTCAAACAATATGTCATTGAACCTCTTCAAACGAATGGCAGTCATGTTTACAGGACTAAGATTTTTGATTATGCAACCGATAGAGTAGCGTTGTCTAAAGACGAAAAAGCAGATGACAATGCAATTGTTATTATCGACGGTGTGTTTTTATTTAGAGACGATTTAGTAGATTATTGGTCGCTCAAGGTATTACTAGAAGTAGAAGACGAAATTATTATTGACCGTGGAGCTAAGCGTGATACTAAACGTATTGGGAGTTACGAAAAAGCAAGAGAGCAGTATGTTAATCGCTACGTTGCAAGTCAAGCGATTTACTACAGACAGACACACCCTTTTGAGTGTGCTGATGTCGTCATAGACAATGATAACTATCTTGCTCCACGAGTGGTAAAATCTGCCTCTAGTTATATGTAGCGTATCCGCCAAAGTCGCTAAAACAATATACCACCACCAGAAAAACCCTTTTCAATTTCTAAAAATCTCGGCGGGGAGAAATCCAAAAAATGCAAAAGTCAGGGCTGGCGGGGCGGGTCAGCCTTTGGCTGGCAAACGGCGGGGCTTGCGCTCGTCAGCAGTTTTCCTCAAAGTAGGTTCTAGCGTAATCGCAGAAAGATACCAAACTAAATACCACCCGAAAGGGTGGTATTTAGTTTGGTACCCCGGGCAGGAGTCGAACCTGCAACCTTATCCTTAGGACGGATCTGCTCTATCCAGTTGAGCTACCGAGGCGCAATCTTATAAGAGAAGCTCGCTCCTCTGTTTCATAGCTGGAATAAATCCAGACTGCTTGCCACTCCACCTAAAGAGCACCCTGAAGTGCGCCTAAAAGCGTTGTACTTAAATTATACCAGAGATTAGGTGGCAATTGGATAGAGTATTTATCGCAAGAAAATCTAGTAGTATTTCGAGTACATCACATCATCAGATGTCAATTTATAGCTAGCGATTTTTTTATCACCAAACCAAAGTTTAATTTCATTTTTAGCTTCGCTAGCGTTCTCTGAAGCGTGAATAATATTGTGGATAGCTCGCATTTCAGCATTGGCAATCGCTGGGCTGTCTACTGAGTAATCACCACGAATCGTTCCGACATCTGCCAAAAACGGCAAAGTATGACCACAGAGCTTGCGTACCATATCTATCGCCTGGATGCCCTCGATTACCATAGCTACAACTGGACCAGAAGTCATATAGTGGACCAAGCTTTCAACCACATCACCACCTAGCTTCTTCTTGTCATCGGTGCCAAGAACATCGATGATACTACACTCCAGGCTATCAAAGCCAGATACGCACTTCTCTCCTAATCGCTCCACCCAAGCCTCATCACTCATTGGGTAATGTTTTTTGACCTGCTCTTTTGTTGGTGTAAACATTTCCATAGCAACGATTTTTAGGCCGACTTTTTCAAATCGGCGGACCACATCACCAATCACTCCACGCTGAACCCCGTCGGGCTTAATCATCGCGAAAGTTCGCTCGAATTTAATTTGTTGAATTACTGGGTTTTGAGTCATTTTTCCTCCATTTCTAGATTTCTTCTATTGTACCAGAAAACAAGCTATTATAGAGATATGTTTACCTCAGAGTTAATCGCTGACTTCATAGAGCACCTGGAAATAGAGGGCGGACGGTCTCTAGCTACCTTGCGAAATTATCAGCTCTATCTGGAACGTTTTGTCGAATTTACGGATGACATTTCTGTTGATAAAATTACAACAGAGTTAATCAGAAAATATCGCCTCTGGCTAAATCGTTATAAAAACTACAACGGCCAAGAGCTTTCGCTAATCACTCAAAACTATCACCTCATCGCCTTGCGTGGCTTTTTGACCTATCTATCGCGTCGCGACATAGCTTCGCTTAGCGCCGATAAAATAACCTTACCCAAAACATCTCGACAACAAGTGACTTTCTTACACTTCGATGAAATAATCAGAATGGTTGAACAAATTGACACCTCTAGTGAACAAGGGCTAAGAGACCGCGCTATTATAGAGCTTTTGTTTTCCAGCGGTCTACGAGTCTCTGAACTAACGAGCCTCAACAGAGATCATATAAATCTAAACCGGCGCGAATTTATGGTCCGTGGTAAAGGCAAGAAAGATAGGCCAGTCTTCGTCTCCGACAGTGCCGCCGAACATGTCGCTAATTATCTAGAAAATAGGAATGACTCACTCGCGCCCCTCTTCCTAAGCTATAGTCGCAATACTCAAACAGCTGATACGTCTGGTGATTTTCGAAGACTGACCCCTAGAAGTATCCAGCGCATGGTCTCTAGGTACGCCAAGCTAGCTGGCATTACAAAGCAAGTTTCACCCCACACTATGCGCCACAGTTTTGCTACAGATCTGCTAATGAACGGCGCAGACCTGCGATCCGTGCAGTCACTACTCGGCCACAGTAATATATCAACAACTCAAGTTTACACTCACGTTACAGACCAGCATCTCAAAGAGGTTTTTGATAGATTTCATAGCAATACAAATTAGCTAAACTGTAATTAATGTTCTAGCTACCTGGTTTACATACGCCAGCGATACCGCTATCACCCTCTGCATAAGCGAAGTCTTTGCAGAGACTATTTTTAACATCTACTGAATAGTCAGGATAAGCGAAGTCATCACCGATACGAAGTCTAGCTTCGACTCGTCTATACAGATTATTAGCTCGTCCAGTAGAGTCCACCTTAGGCTGAACACCGTCAAAACGAACTGGCTTATCATCACTAGAAAGCAACCGCACCATAACCTCAGATCCGGAGCCGTACAAGGTATTGATCCGCAAGAAAGTATTGGCACTTCTTGAAGCGCTGATACCATCATCACCAAGTTTTATAGTTAATCGACAAGAATAGCCTCCGTAATTACCAAAGTCAGGAGAGCAAACTACAGCATCAGGCTTATTATCTAGTCCTAGACCAATATCTGGGCCACCTGCAGCTCTACGTGGATCACTGAGGTTAAATTCAACACCCGTATCAGATTCACCAGAGGGAACAAAGCCAGTAGGTAGAGCAAAGGCCGTTTGTCTAGCAAAACCAGAATCTAAATCGTCTACCTGAAACTTATCATTTGGCGAAATCAGTTGCGCTCGCATGAGTGGTGGCTTATCGGCAGGCCAGTCAGAAGCTTTCGATAGCTCTATTCCTGGGCTTACTACAGACGCAGGCAAGGCGCTACTACTAGCATCGTCTCTAGGGAACCAACTAATTTCAATTTTAGAAAAATCACCCTTAGCCTTAAGAGGCACGACCTCTGACCTATTGCCCCTGGTGGTAAAGACATAGTCACTAGAGTCCATCTCAATATTGACACAAGTATACGCCTGATCATATTCCTCATTGCTACCGACACTCGACTGAACCAACGTTTCAGTGTAATTTATGTCGTCGTTACCCTTAGCCCGTTCGATAACCCTACAATCACTAGTAGCGCTAGCTAATGCCAGGCAGGCAGTCTCGTCGCCTTCTTGACACTTACGGATTACCCTCTTTGCATCCTCTACTCCAGCTAGTGCCGAATCATAAGCGCTCTGAGATAAATCATTGTCTGTCGACTGTTGCTGATCAATTACCATCAGTTTTATAAAACTAACTGTCAAAATTGTTAAAAGAAGTGTTGTAAAAATAACAGCAAATAGCGATACTGCTCCTTTTTGAAACCTATCCATTTGTCCTCACAATCATATTAAATTCATTTATCGCACAAAAATCAAAATTTGCCTCATTATCAGTCGGCGGTTTGCATGTTTGATCTATCGTATTGATTTCTGACATAGCGCTCGTCCCTAATTTATAGGATATATTAAACAAGCCGTCAGTGCCAGACTGAGAAACCGCTACAGGACTAATATTTAGTGAATGTACTACGAGAACTCCCTTCTCTCCGTCTTCCTGTGGTCTAAGTAAGTGCGTTATGGCGCCACTGTCTACCTCATTAGGGTACACCCCATCCACTGTCTGGCAAAAGCCACCACCAGGGTCTACGATTCTGACAAAGCTCACCGGAACACCATCTGAGTCCACTACGACAGAGGGCCCCCTCACTTCAACGTCTATCGTTTCAGGCATGTTCCATGCATACGAATAACTGCCAAGGCAAAAGCGCCCGCTAATGTCTTTACCCGCCTCCTGGAGAATCAACACCACTTCATCCCCTTCCTCATCGTTGCCCCTGATGGAGCTACTCCACTTAGACTGCAGAAAGTCTCGCTTCAGAATATCCCCTACTTCTCTACCAGCTCGGTTCACCTTCCGCAAGGTCTCACCTTTAGCATATATTTTCCCAACCTGTATAGATACGAGAGCAATTGACAACAATAGCAAAGAGACGAAAGTCATCGCGAGCATCAACTCAACTAGAGTAAATCCTTTTTGGCTATCTTGCATCATATAACCTCACAATTGTTCCTATCGTCATCGGGCGATTTCCGCCTGGACTATCCCAGCAGGCCTGGATATGCGCGTCATAAGCATGCTCACCCTGAGACTTTGTCAGCTGGATTGAAACACCCCTCGTCTCCATGCCGTGCACTTCAGCATAAATACCAGCTGGACTATAATTATCACCCAGCTCTACACTGCTAGTCGTAGGGTATAAAAAGAAAACACCAGTCATACTACTAGGACAACTGCTCGTGCCTATAACGCTCATAGGCGAGTCAACTTGCCTGCTTATTATGCTCGACCATAAAGTGGCAAAGTAATCATCACTTGAAGATTGGCTATGGACATACCTTAGCATCTCCGCCTGAGCATCTAATTGCTGTCGGACCAATGTCGTCTCTAGGGATCTCTGCGCGAGGGCCAAGCCCCTGTTCATTATGGTCATTGCTCCTACTGCCACAAGACTAAATAGAGATATGGCCAAAACTACTTCAATGATAGTATCCCCCCTTAACCTATTCACTCAAACAACCCTCTGTAGCGTTGCCCACCATCACCGCATCGCTAGAGCCTGGTTGGATGGTCAAAAACACTGATCTACGCTGAGCAGGAAGCCACCCTACATCATAGATGCAAAACTCCCTACCGCTACGCTGGTCAGTGCCGGTTTCTCCAGCCTGATCTTCACCAGACAAAAACTTACCGATATCCTTGCTGGGATAAGCGAATCTCGATGTCCGGATTGCTAAATTCCCAAAATCAGGATCTCTATACATCAAAATTGATACCTGAGCACTACCACTCGTCTGATCTGGCAATTTAGCCCTTGCCCCCCAGTTTATGTCGTAGCTACCGTCAGCATTGCCATAGCCATATCTCCATTCATCACTTATCTTGGCTGCGTAAACAGGATAGGTGTCGTAGGACTCCCCCGTACCGTCAGAAGAGGCTATATACCTACCAATTATCACACAATCTGACTGGCCAGGATTGGATGACCCGATGTCAACCCCTGCTATTGGACAGCCAGAGCCCTCCTGATCATCTAAGCGCTGATTTTTTACACTAATAACTCGACCGTACTCCCCTTGCACAAAAGCAGCAAACGACTGAACGGCATCTTTGTATTGCTGTTGCTGAATAGCCAAGCCTGTGCCAACAAGTAACAACACCGTTAGTATTGCTGAGGCAGAAAGAAATAGCATAACCTCGATAATAGTAAAGCCTGAGTGGCGATTCATAATAGCTTAATTATACCATAAGCAACTTAAAAACTTAGAAAATCCAAGATATATAAGCAAAGATTATCGCGCTTCCAAAAAATTTCGCTATCAAGCTACCCGCGATCAGCATTGGCCCAAACGGCACCTGACTTCCTCTCCCCACTCTACCACCGATAATACTAGGGATGATGATAATGAGCCCTACCAAGTTTGATGCGAAAAGCGCCACGAAAGCCAATCGCCAGTCGCCGATAAACAGCGCTAACCCAGCCCCTAGGTAAATATCGCCCTCGCCAACCCATCGCCCTTTTGAAATAAGCCAAAGAAACCCGTACAGTCCACTCAAAATCATCAACGCCCCTACTAAGGACGCCAGGTATCCGACTATATTTAAGGCTTGAAAGGCTGAAATTACTGCATAAAATCCACCCAAGAAAATCAATAGCCAATTTAGCCAACCTACGAGAAGCATCCACTTTAGGTCATAAACAAAGTTGATTGCCAGCACCACAAGAGCCCCTAGCCATAAAAATAGTTTTACCCACTCAAAGGGGCTGTCTAAGCTCACTGGCCAAAAAACTACAGAGGTAACAAATAATAGGCCTAGAGTGATTTCAAGGACAAACTCTGTGACCCCAATGGACTCTTTACAGTAACGACACCGCCCCCTAAGCCACAACCAGCTAATGACTGGAAGCAAATCATACCAAGACAAAACATGCCCACAAGACAGACAGCGAGACCTATCGACTGACTTATTTTTATCAGACAACAGCCCCTTTAGCCGCTGGTATTCTTTTTTCTCATGAGCACCTCGCTCTTTATCACCCTCATATTCAAGCTGCCTGCCCCTCAACCGCCAGACTTGGGCGCCTGCAAAACTTCCGAAGACAGAGCCAAGTAGAAAAATAGAAGAATTTATCAATACATTAAACATCAACGATTTTAAACATCCAAAACTCAGGACGACTAGCTACCTAGGCAATAATGGACTCCGCCACCCTGCTCGAGCTTTGAAACTACTACGAATTGACGGGATGTCCCCTTCTCTAACACCTGTTGACCGACCGACGACTCTCCGCACCTTGCACCAGTAACTACTATAGCCTCGTCCTTCGCGTCAGTATCAACAATCTCAACTGGCGTATAGAAGGGCTTAATAGTCAGCT
>CAZAOX010000032.1:0-7237 GCA_964486985.1 uncultured Candidatus Saccharibacteria bacterium | reverse complement strand
ACGATTTTCATATGTCCAGTCATGAATCAAAGTTCGCCCTCTCGCAACCGTAGCGATCAGCCCCATGAACGGTAAGTTGTCTATGTTAACCCCTGGAAATGGTAAAGCATGTAGTTTGTCTTTTGGAGACTTCAGCGAAGACTTCTGCAAATGAATATCAACTAGCCTAGTTCTATCATTGCGCGCTGGATACTCATCTGATAGTTGGAACTTCAAGCCCATCCCCTCAAGGATGGCCAGTTCAATCTCTAGAAACTCAATCGGTGCTCGCTTAATGGTCATTTCCGAACCAGTCACGACAGATGCTGCTATAAAACTCATCGCTTCTATCGGATCTTCGCTAGGATAATATTCAACATTTTTGTTTATTTTTGGCTTACCCTGAATTTTTAGAGTAGTAGTGCCGATACCTTCAATTTTTACTCCAAGCTTTTCTAAGAAAAAACATAGATCTTGAACCATATAGTTAGGGCTAGCGTTACGGATAATGGTGGTATCAGGTGAAAGGGCTGCCGCCATGATAACGTTTTCGGTAGTGGTGTCGCCCCTCTCGGTAAGTAAGATCGTCCTGTCTCCTTTGGAGGTTTTGACAGAAGCGTTATAATAATTAGCTTTTGCCTCAACACTCATGCCAAATGGCTCAAGACCAGTTAGGTGCGGCTCGACTGTTCTTTTGCCTAGATTACAGCCACCAGCAAAAGGTAGTTGGAATTCTTTGTACTGATGTAGTAATGGGCCCAAAAACATGATGACAGTGCGAGTTCTCTTAGCAGATTCGATATCCATATCCTCTAACTTAAGCCTAGCTGGTGGGACAATCTCTAAATCACTGCCATTAGTCCAATGAGTTTTTACACCTATGCTATTGAGAACCTCAATGATACGATAAACCTCTTCAATTCGCGCCACTCGGCGAAGAGTTGTTTTGCCCTTGTTGAGTAAGCTAGCGCATAAGAGGCCGACTGCTGCATTTTTGCTAGTTTTAATTTCTATCTCACCTGAAAGCTTCTTACCGCCATTTATCCTAAAGTTTGTCTTGCCCTTGACGTTGATAGTCAAAAGATTATGACTTAGTACATCAGACAAACGAGCGATCATCTCTAGGCTGATATTCTGTTTACCACTCTCTATACGGTTAATCGCACTTTGACTTGTCCCTAGTTCTTTAGCTAATTGAGCCTGAGTCATCCCTCTATGGCGTCGACTCTTGGCTATTAGATTGCCTACTTTCTGAAGATAATTATCTTGATCCATACTTCCAGTATATCATAGATGGTATAAATAGTCTATAGCTGGCCGAGCCCTACCGGACTGTGTATAATTAGGCATAGACGGAGGGATAAATCATGCAAGATACACAAATAGCCGACCTGATATCGGCAGAAATTGCTAGACAGCAGGCAGGGCTAGAGCTAATACCGAGCGAAAATTATGTGTCCAAGGACGTGCTAACGGCTCTCGGCAGTGTCTTTACTAATAAATATTCTGAAGGGTATCCTGGTAGGCGGTATTACGGCGGACAAGCAAACACAGATCAAGTCGAGCAACTTGCAATCGACAGAGCTAAAAAACTCTTCGGCGCAGATCATGCTAATGTCCAACCTCACTCTGGTGCTCAAGCCAATGAAGCGGTTTACTATGCCTGGTGCGAGCCTGGTGATACTATCTTAGCGATGGATCTAGGACACGGTGGTCACCTCACTCATGGGGCTCCCGTTACCCGCAGTGCCAGAGAGTATAATTTTGTTCGCTACGGCATGAAAGACACTGAGACAGGTGAGATTGATTATGATGAGATCCGCAGATTAGCAAAAAAGCACAAACCAAAAATTATCCTAGCAGGTTTTTCAGCCTACCCAAGAGAACTCGACTTTGCAAAATTCTCAGAGATAGGCAAAGAAGTTGGGGCAGTGATGATGGCAGACATGGCGCATATCGCTGGACTAATTGTCGGCGGTGTCGCCAAAAACCCATTTGACTATGGGTTCCATGTTATCACCACGACAACACACAAAACGCTCCGAGGGCCTCGTGGCGGGATGATTTTAAGTAAGGGCGTCGTTGGTAACCCCCTAAAAAGACCTGAGAAAACTCTTGAAAACCTACCAACTCTCATAGACAGATCTGTCTTCCCTGGCACACAAGGTGGTCCACATATGCATGTTATCGCTGCCAAAGCTGTATGCTTTTACGAGGCTCTTCAGCCAGAATTTAAAGCTTATGCAGAGCAAATCGTAAAAAACGCCAAAGTATTGGCTGATGGCCTGCAAAAAGAAGGATTTAAACTAATCACAGGCGGTACTAGCAACCACCTCATCCTGGCTGACGTACACGCAAGCTTCGGCATCGATGGCAAGGAGGCTCAGGAACGGCTAGAGGCTATCGGTATCACTCTCAACGCTAATTCTATCGCTGACGACCCCCTGCCGCCGTTTAGACCTAGCGGTATTCGCCTAGGCACTCCAGCAGCAACCACGAGAGGCATGAAAGAAATAGACATGAAAACGATTGTTCAAATAATTCGCAAGGGGATTACCTCACGGGACGCCAAAACCACCGAACGACTTAAGAGCCAGGTGTCGTCATTGGCTAGAAAATTTCCTTTACCCTACTAGCTAAAATCACTCTGCTGAGTTTATTTAGTGGCCAATCAAAAAACACTCCTGCTAACATATACGTAGGAGTGTTTTTAGCAAAACTTAGTGAGAAACAATAATCAGCTCTTATTAGCGAATAGAAGCTGTGCTTCCAGCTGGAGCTGTTGAACAGTTGCCAACATCTTGAGTTTTAGCAGTTGAGCCAGTGAAGTCTCTATAAAATATCCTCATGCCGTTAGTTGAACATGGAATCACCACTACCGCCTTGGGGTCATTGGACGCCTGAGCAGCACTGAGTGCGTTTGACATTGTAGTTTCTAGAAATACTATATCACTAGGAAGTTTAGCTGATGCTGGCTCCAATGACCCTGTTGTTTTACCGTCAGTAAATTCAGTTTTATTTGCAGGAAATGCCCCATGGAGGCTCTGGATGTTTTGAGCAGTATCCTTAACAGCCTTAGCTGTTGCTTGAACAGTCGAGTTTTTTGCTCGAGCAGTAATGTTGGTATAAGCGACGATAGAAATAGCCGCCAAGATAGCGATAACCACGATGACGATGAGAAGCTCGACGATCGTGAAGCCTTTTTGTTTAGTTGTCGACATGATTTAGATACCCCCTGGTTTATCTGACCCTTAATTAGTTACTTTTAAAGTATACAGTGGTTTATTTAAAAGCACAAACATTACAAAATCAAATACACCCAGGCTCAACTGGGTGTATTTTTATCACTAAACCAACCTTAGGGGGTGGTGTTTGAAAGTGCTGATTCAAGCGTACCGGTAGCACTGCCAACATCAACAGTCTTTATCTCTTTTTTGGCATAATCATAATAGGTTATCTGGAAACCAACCGTTACCGCTGGCGTGCCTGTAGTGCGAGGCTTAACCATTACCTGTTTAGGTTCCGTGCTGTCGCTCACGGAAGAGACAAATGTTATGTCTGACGGAAGTTTAGCGACTGGATCTTCGGATGATCCAGTAACCGTACCGTTAACAAAGTTAGCTTTTGTAGCTGGGAAAGCTCCATGAACGCCTTGGATATTCTGGGCAGTATCCTTAACAGCCTTAGCTGTGGCTTGTGCTGTCGAAGTCTTTGCCCGAGCCGTGATATTGGTATAAGCGACAATAGAAATAGCCGCCAAGATGGCGATGACTACGATGACGATGAGAAGCTCAACGATCGTGAAACCCTTTTGTTTTGCCTGAGAAATCATTTTAGATAAATCTCCTTTAATTTATTATGCTATTAACATTTTCAATAGTAACACCTGATGACAATAAGCGCAAGCTTTTTAAAAAATTGCAAAAAAGTGTTCTATCGGATATTTACAGATGTGGCATACATATACCCTGTATATGAGACGTTTCTACGGTCAATTTTCCTTGTCGCAGTTAACTGAATCGCCAGAGCGGGAACACCGCTAGCAGAGGTGTCGACAGCAACCGTGATATTAACCCCCTCTGTATTGTCAATAAGTGTCTCGTTATTTTCATGCTTTTGCCAAACATTAGAGCTCGTTCGTGCGCAACCAGTAGGCAGAGAGATGCTCCTTATTAAATCATTAGAACCAGAGACCTCATATGCAACTTCATATGTCAACAATGTATCCATGGCAGCCCCTCCAGTGACAGAATTGCATGTTGACTTATCTACCAGCTTACGACTAGTCGACATGGGGTTCTTATCTGTTGCTAGACTCTCTAGTTTAATTTTGCCGCTACCGCTCTCATCAAATGACGTGCTAAGCTTAACATCCTGCTCCATCCTGTCAAGCGCGGAGAGAACATCCAATCGCAGTTGCGACTTTGCCTGTGAGCGCATAGCCGAATCAGAAACTGTGATGGCAGCTGAAACCAACGCACCAATCAATAACAATATTAAAGGGGCGATAACCACCATCTCTACCAGAGTAAACCCCGACTTAGCTGTTGACATAGGTTGCATGCACCACTTCCTTTTGAGGCGAGTCATTGCCATAGCCAACTATGACTGTGGTTAAGATAATATCGCTATCACTAAATGGCTTACAGCGACGGAGTTTAATATTTAAATTACTAAGTCCTGTGACCGTCCTGGAGACTGAAGCCTCATCATAGGCTGGACACACTTTGTTGGCGGTTGGATCATATGCCCCCTCTTTTCTCAAAACCTCGTAGCCTACGTTGCTAGCCTCAGCCATCTCTCTGGCGGCAGACGATCGCTCGTTAACTACGCCGTAAAGTTGATACCCACTGATAAGAAACAGCGCCCCTACGACAAGTGCGATCATCAACTCAACTGCAGTAAAGCCTGCTGATTGCCTCATTTACGCTTGCTCTCCTTCACTTTAGATTCTCCTGACTCGAGCTTATAGTGTATCTGAAATGACCTGCAGTCCGTACCTATCGTAGTGCAGGCCGAGCTAGCGGTGGCTTTAGGAAAATAAGAATATGCATCTGTTCTGCTAGCGCCTGAAGTACTTGAAACAGGATTCAGCGCAGAAGAACTTGCCCCAGGAGGAGTGTCAGCCCCCCTAGCTAAATCACCGAAAATGACATCAAAGTAATTTTGGACTGCATTAATAGACGGATATGATCCAGGGCCTTTTACAACAGTACCTCCAGACTTAATCTCTTGAGAATATACACCTTCCAGATAAGTCGCGATTACTTGGACATCAGCCTCTCGCTCCCTATCACGAGCATTTTGCTGCATACCTCGATAGGCCATGGTACTTATACTAAGAAGTAAGCCCATAACTACTAGGGTAACGACAATTTCGACTACCGTAAAACCATCACGCTTATGCATGTACTTATAATAAACCGCCACCCACTTTAGTACAAGCCCTAAGCGAGCTCAAGTGGCTCCTGCTCAATCTGTATACGAAACGAGTCGTAAACCTGCTGAATCACTCGTGATCGAGCTTCTGACAGGTCGGCGTAGCTTGTAGCGGACTCATTTATCAGGACTAGAGCATTTTTGTCATGAATACGCATACCATTTAGCAACTGGCCCTTTAGACCCGTTTGTTCTATCAACCATCCTGTTGGAATTTTATAATTACCCCCTGGCATATCGTAGCTTGGCATGTCGGGATATTCTTTTTTCAACTCTTCATGTTGCCAAGACTCAATAATCGCATTTTTAAAAAATGAACCAGCATTTGGCTTATCCTTCGGATTGGGTAATTTATCTTGACGAATGGCTATCACGGCATCACGAATAATTTTTGATGTGTACATATCAATTTTATGTTCATCAAAATATCGCTGCAAAGCCGCATAAAAAGGAGGTTGAGGCGATGCGTAATAAAGACGTAAAGTAATGGCGATAATGCAGTAACGACCAATCCACTCCCCTCGAAATATACTATGTCGATAAGATAGACCACAATTTTCTGCTGTAATAGTAACTACTTGCCCTGTATGACTATCATATGCTTCGACACTGACCAACGTATCGGCCACCTCCTGGCCATAGGCACCAATATTTTGTACTGGAGCCGCCCCTGCTGTACCTGGTATAGCAGATAGAGTTTCTATGCCACTAAGGCCCCTTTCGACCACCCTCTCGACAACCTCATCCCACACCTCCCCAGCACCTACTCGTATCAATACCGAAGACTTATCATCAGACAGAACCTCAAACCCCATGATACGGTTTAAAATAACTAAACCAGGGTAGCCTTCGTCACGAGCCAAGACATTACTGCCACCACCCAGTATAAAAATAGGTATATTTTGTTTTTTAGCGTTCTGGTAAGCAGTAACAGCCTCGTCTACACTGGTCACCGTTACCATAAACCTAGCCTTACCACCAAGCTTCATGGTCGTAAAATTCTTAAGTGGAATACTCATACGAACGTCCATGAATACAGTATACCCCAACCTCATCATATGATATAATTTCAACCAGTGACTATCCATTTTAATAATGCGCCCGTAGCTCAGCGGATTAGAGTACTTGGCTTCGAACCAAGTGGTCGCACGTTCGAATCGTGCCGGGCGTACCAAGATAATCTTTAGCATCTGTAGTTCAGCTGGATAGAACGCTAGCTTCCGGAGCTAGAGGCCGGGGGTTCGAATCCCTCCAGATGTACCAAAAAACTAACCTAACCCTGATAGTCAGGGTTTTTTTGTAGGCAAATTTACAGGGCTTATTTTTAGCTCGCTCCCTAAAGCAGAGCGGATCATATCAGCCGTGATAATCGTTGTTGACCCAGGAGCAACAGTTCCTGCCAACAACTGCTTGGCTACAACATTTTCAACAGCCTTCTGGACAACTCGTCGCATAGGCCGAGCACCCAATCGCGGATCGTAACCAGATTCAACCAATAAGCTCTTGCCATCTCGCTCAACAGCTACCTGAATTTTCTGAACCTCCAGGGTTTCGTTAACGCCAGCCAACATTAGATCTATAACCTGGAATAATTCTTCTTTCCCAAGAGGCTTAAATATCACCATCTCATCAAACCTATTTAAAAATTCTGGGCGGAATAAATTGGAGCTAATTAGTTCGTTAAAAAACTGCTCTTCAAACTGTTCTAATTGATATCCACGCTCAATATACTCCCGGATCCTATCTGCCCCAGCGTTTGAGGTGGCTATGATAATAGCATCACGAAAACTGATCTCTCTATTCTTCTCATCGCGCAATA
>CAZAOX010000031.1:0-7247 GCA_964486985.1 uncultured Candidatus Saccharibacteria bacterium | reverse complement strand
CAAAGTTCTGAAACTCATCAACATATAGCGAAAAATCAACTCGCTCATCCTCATCGATGTCAGCTCTCGACATCGCCGCCGCCTGAAACTTCATCACAAAGATGATACCCAGCAGTTTCGAGTTTAACTCACCCATCTTGCCCTTCGACAAATTAACCAGCAAAATCTTGCGATTATCCATAATTTCACGCAAATTAAACCCAGATTTCGTCTGACCGATGATGTTCCTCATCGAGTCATTAGATATAAATGGCCCAAACTTCGATACCACCCAAGAAACCACCTCGCCTGCTTCATTAGACCGCTGTGATGCTGGAAACTCTTTTGTCCAAAAATCCAAAACTTGCGGATCAGTTACATATTTTAACTTCGACTTCACAAATTCTGGATCTATCAAACATTTCGGAATATCGATAAACGTTCCGCCCTCTGGATCTGACATCAATAGCAAGGCTGCATTTCGAAAAATATGCTCCAGTCTTGGCCCGACAATACCCGTATGCCCTGGATCATACAAGCTATACAGCATATTTATAGCCTCCTGGATGAGAAAATCTTTCTGATCTTCGTTCTCAAACTCAAACATATTCAACCCGATAGGGTTTGTCATGTCGCCAGGATTAAAGTAGATCACATCCTCAACTCGTTCTTTTGGCACCTTGCCCAGAAGCGACTCTACCAGGTCACCATGTGGGTCGACAAAAGCAAACCCTCGACCATCCATCATGTCTTGATAGGCCATATTTTCTTGCAGAACTGACTTACCAACACCCGTTTGACCAATGATATAAACATGACGTCGACGATCTTTCGTAGCAATTCGAATCGGCTTCTTTGTCCCTCTAAACTCGTTGTAACCGATCAACACGCCCTCTTCCATGATCTCTGTTGGCCCATCAACCTGTTTTGACATCTGTCGCTTGACTTTAGACGTTGGTATAGACTCACCACTTGGCAGATGGAACAATGTCGCCATCTCGACGCTATTCAAAACTGTCGAATCCGCCTCTTGCGGGAAAAAACGCAAAATATACGAAGTCACTATCTCCTCGATATTGCGCGTCATGGCAAATTTAAAACCGTTGTTTCGCTGAGAGTCAAACAGCGCAAAAGCCGACACTATGTTGTTCAACAAAGCCTGCGACCTAGCAGCTGTGTTTGAAGACACCACAACGCGCACCATCACCTCATATGCCGGATAACGTGTCTTACTCTCGATCGCCTCAACCTCAGCTTGCTCTAGCGAGTTTAACTGCTTGTCTTCTGGTTTTACTTCATCTTTTTTATCTTCTGGCGGTTTCCACAGTACCTCCAGCAAGTCACCTGTCAATGCTGAACTACCAAACAGCCCTGTTTTCTTGCCTTTATCTTTACGAATCTTCTCAGTATGCGCTTCTGACTTCCTCGCCCAACCCTCCTTGGCCGGTCGCAACAAAAACTGCACACCTACGCCATCTTCTTTATTGGCAGACGACATAGCGTTCAGCAACGCCCTTGAAGCGTCCCTCTTTGACTCTTCATAAGTAGCTATCGGGTAAATATATGATTTCTTTAGACTAAACTCGCCACCAATCGTCCCACTAAGCTGCCCCGCTTGACTAAAGATATTCGTTTCTTTAACTTCCTCTAGACGCGCCGAAGGATAAGCTGCCGCCACTGCCTGCTTGATAACATCAACCAGTACTGTCGGTACCACTACATAGTAACGAACCAGTCCTTTTTCAACCATTATCTCAAACGAGATATGCCTCTGACCGTAAACCTTACTCTTAAAGCCCTTAGTCGCCGTACTAGAGATGATGTTATACATCACTTGAGCCTGCGACAATTCCTCGTCAGTCAAATCACGCTTATCTCGACTACTAGCATCCACATCCTCACTGCTCGGAGGCAGGTGTATCAGCATCGGCACCATTTTGAGCCCGCGCTCATAGTTTTTAGTTTCGCGCATTATCTTGCGGTATTGTATAAACACCATGAAAACACCACCGCTGATGATGGCTATGACAATAATCGCTAAAAGAACCACCCCCATAGCTATCTACAAACCGTCACTTTCACCTAGTGTACGGTTATATCTCTTCTTCAAGTAATCCGCCTGCAAAGCCGCTATCGCCTTCGCCTGTTCGTACGGACTACCCTTTGTCAACACTATGATCTTTTTAACTTTATCCACCCACTCTTTCTCTATCAGGTCGTCATCCGCAGCAATTGCTGGATTGTCATCTGTCGGGACGGTAGTGGTCGTAGGAGCCTGCGGTATAGCCGCAATCGGTGGCGCCGGCATCGCTGGTACGGCCAATTGAGCCGACTGCGTCAATTGCTCAACTGGTGCCGCCGTCTGCTGTTCGGGAGAGCCCGGACCAACTTCAGGACCACGAATAGTGCCGTCAGGGAAAAACTCAACCGCCCCTGGAATTTGCGGAGCTGTCTCAACATTCGGACGCACTGGTTGCGACTCAGGATTCATATCCCTAATTATATCACGCTACCACTGAAAAGCCTACGCTAAAAACGTCGCGAAATGTAAAAAATCGCCAGTGCCTCAAAGATAGCCAATAACAATATTTCCCCCGCTCCGATTTCTCCAACTGACCTCATACCCATCAGTATCGCTGGCACCAAACCTAGCACACTCGAATAATAATAAAGTTTCATATCTGATACCCCCTCAGCCCTCATCAGCCACCTACCTTTTGTCAATACTTTCCTGACCATACCTATAGCCGAGCGAAATGTCAGATAAACCAAACTGACTGTGGCGATATATATCAAAACAAAAAAAGCCAGTACGCCCAGCGGACCGACTATGCGTGGAGTAGTAAGCATGACTAGCAACAGTGCTAGCACTGCCGATACTGTTCCTATAGTGACAACGACTCCTCTTTTCATCCTCTACACCTACTATACACTCCCCGTTGTTTAAACAAGAGAGCCTGAGCGATAACCTAATGAATCTGAAAGGTACAAACCATCCGCCGCTAAAAATAACTATTGGGCGCGGGTACCCGGATTCGATTATCGCTCGAGGCGACTGACCGCTCCTAAATTTAGGAGCATGTCCTTGCGCGCCGTTCCACAGCGCATCCAGCGTTCTTAGCATCGTCCTCGTCCTTTTTAGGACCATGTTAATTTGCTGGATGCGCGGTACTAGACCACGCGCGCTCGATGCTAGCCAAAGACTAGCAGAGCTTCATTCATGCCGACCAAAGTCAGCAGAATGTAATGGCCATATCATGGCGAAGCGTGTGCGAAAATTAAACGCTCCGTGTTCATGTCATGGCCAGTTCTTCTGCCGAATCATTCGTGTGGTGGGCCGAACGATTTCATTTATTTTTGTTAAGGTTTTTAGCTTTTTATGTTTGCGTAAAGCTTGCTATAACATTAGCATAAGCGCTCATTTTAGTCAATAGATTACTCGTCTTATATCGTTGTACTATTTACAATTTATAGATGTTGTAAAAATTATCATCTGTTGGATACTGATTTTGTTCAATCAGAAATCATCAATTTAAAGTATTTATTACAACAGATATTTTATACAACAGTCCAAAAGGCCCACTCCTCCGCCCACATCATTCGCCAGAACCTACAAGCCTCGACTCCACAAATCAGCCCTCCAAAAACCTGCACCAAGTCGTCTTTCGTGATACACTAAACCTACCTATGACTAAACTTTCCTGGAACGAAATCTACGACCGAACTAACGAATTTGTCAGTCGCTGGAATGACCCAAAAACCATCATTTCTGAACGTGGCGAAGCTCAAACTTTTTGGAGTGATTTCCTGCAAATCTTTAACGTCGACCGTCGCCGTCATGGCGCCTTTTTTGAATACGCCGTCAAAAAAGGTAGTGGCGCCCAAGGCTTCATCGACCTATTTTGGCCAGGCAAACTTTTGGCCGAACAAAAAGCTCCTGGCCGTGACCTATCATCCGCCAGCCTCCAAGCCTACGACTACCTAGCCACTTTGCCTGACCACGACCTACCCGAAGCTATCGTCGTCAGTGACTTCGTCAATTTCCGCTTTATCGACCTCCGCACCGACCAGTCCACCGAGTTTCCCCTAGCCGACCTGCCAAAAAACATCAAACTCTTTGGTTTCATCATCGACGAAGCCAGTAAAAAGCTCGCCGAAGAAGACCCCGTTAACCGCCAAGCCGCCGAAAGCATGGCCAAACTACACCAACTCCTCAAACAAGACAATTATATCGGCCACGATTTAGAGATTTTACTAGTCAGACTAGTTTTTTGCATGTTCGCCGACGACTCAGGCATCTTTGATCTCCATAGCTTGCATGACTACCTCCATAGTCGCACCAGCTCCGACGGCTCCGACCTCGGCCCCAGACTCATGCAGATATTCCAAGCCCTCAATACACCGCCAGAAAACCGCCAAACCTCTCTTGACGAAGCAGTCGCCAGCCTACCCTACGTCAACGGCGGACTATTTAGCGAATCCATTCGTACCCCCTACTTCACCAGCCAAATGCGCCAAATCCTCCTCAGCGCCATGGATCTCGACTGAGGAGGATTTGGCGCATAGGAGGATTTGGCGCATTTGGCAAATCCAGTATGTTCCAAGGTGTTATGGACGAAACCGAGAGACGCAACCTCGGCGCCCACTATACCAGCGAGAAAAACATCCTCCGCGTCATCAAACCCCTGTTCCTCGACGAGCTCTACCTAGAATTTGCCCGAGCCACCCAAGCTGGACCACGCAAGAAATTCGACGAACTCCGCAAACTCCAAGACAAACTAGCCGATCTCAAATTTCTCGACCCCGCCTGCGGTTCTGGCAATTTCCTCATCATCGCCTACCGTGAACTACGTAAACTCGAACACAAGATAGTCGCTATCCTCGCCTCCGACAGTGACACCGTCGACTGGCTCTCCAGTGGCGGGGATGACGTCGGCATCCTCAAAGTCAATGTCGACCAGATGTATGGCATCGAGATAGAAGAGTTCCCCTCCCTCATCGCCCAAACCGCCCTCTGGCTAACCGATCACCAGATGAATATGGAGTTCAGCCTCCAGTCTGGCAAAACCTTCAAACGCCTACCCCTAACCCACAGCGCCACTATCGTCCATGCCAACGCCCTGACTACTGACTGGGCTGAGGTTGTCGACCCTAGCGAGCTGGATTATATTTTGGGGAATCCGCCGTTCTTGGGTAAAAAAGAACAAAGCAAAGAGCAAAAAGCCCTCGTTGTGTCAGCATTTAATAGCATTAACGGGTCAGGTAATCTAGACTTTGTTTCTGCATGGTATGCCAAAGCAACTGACGCAATGAAACAAAATTATAAAATTCAAACTGCGCTAGTTTCAACCAACTCCATTATCCAGGGTGAACAAGTGCCAATTTTATGGAAATACCTTTTCGGGCAGGGTGTGAATATCAACTTCCTCCACCAGACTTTCAAGTGGAGTAATGATGCCAAAGGAGTAGCCGCAGTCTATTGCATAATTGTTGGCTTTGCATTATTCGACAGAAATAACAAAAAAATTTTCTCATACACTGACATTAAGGGTGAACCTATTGAAATTACCGCAAATAATATCAATGGCTATGGGATTGACGCTCCTAGCATAATGATCAACCGTCGATCGAAGCCTATTTCTAATGCACCTGCGATGGACTTTGGTAGTAAGGCATCTGACTTCGGCTCGCTAGTTCTAAGTAAGGACGAGGCTGACCATCTGTTGCAAGATTCGCCAGAATTATCCCCATACATTCGAGAGTTTATTGGCTCGAGTGAGTTCCTAAACAATAACAAGCGATACTGCCTATGGCTGAAGGATGCACCCCTAGAAATTATGCGCAACAATGTATTTATTCAGGGTAGACTAAAAATGTCTCGAGATGAGAGGCTTAAGGCTCAAAAAGCGTCAACACGTGAATGGGCAAATAGGCCAGCTTATTTTGTTGAAGACCGCCAACCTGATACGGACTATCTACTCGTACCAAAGGTAAGCTCAGAACGCAGAGATTACATCCCACTCGGGTTTTTCACACCCGAAGTTATAGTTAACCCATCTGTCTTGACTGTACCTAACGCCAGCCTATATCACTTCGGTGTCATCCAGTCCCGAATGCACATGGCTTGGATGCGCGCTGTCGCAGGCAGACTTGAGAGTCGTTACCAGTACTCCAACACTATCGTCTACAACAACTTCATCTGGCCAGAAGTCACCGACGCTCAAACAGCTGGGGTCGAAAACCTGGCTCAAGCCGTGCTGGACGCCCGGGCTGAATTTCCCGACTCCTCACTCGCTGACCTTTACGACCCACTCACCATGCCACCAAGTCTCGCCAAAGCCCACAAAGCACTCGACCGTGCCGTCGACCGACTCTACCGCTCCGAGCCATTTTCGTCCGACGCCGACCGCGTTGCCCTACTCTTCGACCTATACCAAACCAAAACCAAAAACCCATAACCAGCCAAATCCCCGCTCCACCAAAAACCTCACCAGAACATAAAAGTTTTCCACAGAAAAGGCCTAAAAGTGTGGTATTTATTACCTAGAAAATCTTTATAAAACTGTTGACATAAACGTTTTCACGGCTTATTATAGGGGTAGCTACTGAATAAAAAAGTTATCCAACAAAAAATTCAGAGCCAAAAATAAAAAAGATACAAAAACTCCACTTTTGAAAAACGACCACTACTCGCAGGTGGTTGTTTTTCATTTCAGCTACCTAAACTCCGAGTTAAAAAAGTCCTATTTCTGGAACTTCCACTGGCCGGCTTATCGTCTCCAGCTCCGCCCTGGAATTGATACCGATAGCAACTTCAGGCTGCAAAGTATACAACGTAGCATGAGCCGGTTGGGTCAGGATATCCACTCCGTACTTGGCGCGATAGTGGTCAAACAGCTCCTCCAGCCCCACAACTTCAGCCATAATCACAACAGTCCTTCGTTCTTCACGCTCAACAAATCGTAATTCATTCAAAAGCCTATATTTCGATAATTCCTCTTTTTGCTGAAAATCTAGAAAATCCTGCACCAAATGCGACTCCTCGATCTCACCATTAGCCTCTCTTATGACCGGCAAGATGCTCTTGAGGGATACCAAAGATATATGAACCTCCTCCTTCAGTATCAAAGTTAGCCCCTCCGCCTCTATACTTGGCGGTAATTGAAATTTATCCATGCCTATCGGAAGAATTATGTAGCCACGACCGTGGGTATGGTGTTCTGTAATCATCTTATCTATCATAAAAACATCATACCACCCCCTGGGCC
>CAZAOX010000030.1:2312-7390 GCA_964486985.1 uncultured Candidatus Saccharibacteria bacterium | reverse complement strand
AGTGAACGGTAAGCTCCGAGCTAAATTAGAACTACCCGCCGACGCAGATGAAGAAACCGTTAAAACCGCAGCCCTAGCTGACGAAAATGTTCAAAGATATACTGAGGGCAAAGAGCCGAAAAAAGTGATTTACATACCAGGTCGATTAGTCAATATCGTGCCTTAATGGGCTTCTAGTTGAGCCTATGCCTAAGTTAATCACAAAAGCTAATTAGCTTCTTGGGTATACTCTAACTACTGATTGTTTTTTCCCTCTATCAAACACCGGGCTTATAGCTACCTTCTTAAGCTTACTACCCTCAGGCTCAACAACATCTACGCACACTCTGGCAGTCTGATCGCTTGAGTTGTACGGCAGGGCATCTGGCCCCTGGTCAGGGGGCATCTGAGATATGATTGCCCCGGTAGCGTCTCTGAGAGCTGCGCTGCTTACGTTGATTTCTATTGGATCCTCAGAGCTGTTTTCAATTATTCCATTTACAACTTCTTTTGTGGCGCCATAGGGGTCATGCGAAGACCTAACCTGATCATTATAGATAATTTCGCAACCAATTTCTTTAAAGCCAGTACCACTATTAGTACTAGTGACACTAGGCTTTCCATCCAGATTATTTATGGAGTCCTTTACGTATAGTATACCGGTATACGTAAGAGATACGCCAGTAAGAAAGGCAAGGCACCTTACTAAAGGTTTTTTAATGCGCTCCTTTCTTCTCCTTATAGACTCTGGGTCTTGTGGTATCCATATCCGCTTTCTAGGCGGTTCTGGAAGTGGTTCATACAATATCATTTAGTTTTACATTACTCTTTCTGGGCGGCTTATGGGTCGCCCTTATACTTCTATATTACCACAACCGCTATAAAAAGTCAATACCAAATAGGCAATTTGTCAAAATTATTTTCAAGTATCGCTGTTTTTTCCTTGAGAAAATCATCTAAAAAGGCTATAATAGCTAACAAGTTATATCATAAACCTCAAAAAGGAGATTTTTTATGGCAGAGCCAAAAAAACAGACCAGCCCCAGAAAGACTGGTTTACGACGGAGCCATCTAAGGCTAAAATTAGCTCGTCGTGTCAACGCTACTTCACCTGTCAAGGTCGAAACGACCAAGCGTGAAACAGGCAAGAAAGCAAAATAATAAAATTAAATCGAACTATTAGAACGTTATGGCATCAAATCGTCATTTAGGTCGCATGGTGGCCCTGCAGACACTCTATGAGTACGAATTTCGGACTCAAGTAGGCGATCAATGGGTTGAGTGGAAAGAAATCCTCAAAAGGAACCTCGAAAAGTACAAAAAGGCTATCGGTGATAAAGATTTTGTCGAAGGGCTGATATCTGGAGTGTTGGATCATTTGGTGGAGCTTGACGAGAAACTACAGCCGTTAGCCCCTGAGTGGCCGATTGAGCAGATATCACGGATAGACCGTGCAGTTTTGCGACTAGGTCTCTACGAGATGATATTTTCCAAGGAGAAAACTCCTCACAGTGTGGTCATCAACGAGGCGGTTGAGTTAGCTAAAGCGTTTGGTTCGGATAACTCAGGAAAGTTTATAAATGGTGTACTCGGTACGGCATATCGAACTTTCGTGGAGAAAGCCGATGATGAAGAAACCAAATCTAGAACAAGTTAAAAAATATTTTGTACGAAAAAAGCCGTCGATTCAGGAAATTGTTCGTGAACCGACGGCTGGCGGAGTAGTTTTTCGTCGCAATAAAGACGGTGAGGTTGAATTTCTGCTCTACCAGGACGCACGCGATCGCTGGACGATAGCCAAAGGCCATATCGAACCTGGCGAGACGCCTCAAGCGGCGGCTATGCGTGAAGTTACGGAGGAGACAGGGCTCAAAAAGATAACATCTTGTGGGTGGCTGGGCAAGGTTGATTTTCGCTATCGACGAATTGATAAACTGGTCCTTATAAATCAGCAGGTTTATCTAGTGAAGTCGCTCGACCTTGATGAAAAGCCCAAAAAAGAAGAATGGATGAAAGATATCCGCTGGTTTAGTTTTCATGGGGCGCTTGATGAGGTAGAGTATGAGGATATCGGTAAGTTGATCATGTTGGCGATGAAAAAGATTAGACAGGGGAATTTGTAGGATGAGTGGCATGGACCTAACTCCATATAAAGAATTTGCGCTTACAAAACTTGGGTTTGAATTTACGGATATCGACCTGCTAGTAACAGCGATGACTCATCGGAGTTATGTCAATGAGCATCGAAAGTCGGCCAAGGTTCACAATGAACGCTTGGAATTTTTGGGCGATGCAGTGCTTGAGCTTGCGGTGACTGAATATCTGTATGAAAAATTTTCTGAGCCGGAAGGCATCTTAACGAGTTGGCGAGCTGCTCTAGTCAGAACCGAGAGTATTGGTGCTGCTGGTGAGGCTTTGGGCTACGGGCCGCTAGTCAGGATGAGCCGAGGTGAAAAGCATGGTACGGATCGGGCAAGACTGCAAATCATGGCTAACGCTTTTGAGGCGTTGATCGGTGCGATATATCTTGATCAGGGCTTTGAGGTTGCCAAGAAGTTCGTTCACGATAACATTATCGTCAAGCTTGACGGCATACTGCAGGTAGGTTCGTGGCGCGACCCTAAATCACACCTTCAAGAGGTATCCCAAAGGATAGATAATCAGACGCCAGTGTATAGAGTGTTGAGTGAAGAAGGGCCTGATCATGACAAGCTATTCACTGTCGGCGCGTTTATCGGCGATCAAAAGATGGGCCAGGGAGTCGGCCCCAGTAAACAGGTAGCTCAGCAAGAAGCGGCTAAAGCGGCCCTGGCGGAATACGAGTCTAGAGAGGGCTAAATTTAACGAAACATCTCGACCCCGCCTTTTCGCATATGCTATACTAAAAGTACAGTAAAACTTCAGGAGGAGGGGCAGAATGTCAACAATAGATCAGCAATTCGTAGAGTATGTGGTCAAGTCTCTAGTCGAATACCCAGATGATGTGGTAGTCGAGCGAACCATAGATGAAAAAGGTGTGCTTTTGACGCTTACAGTCAATCCAGACGACCTAGGTCGAGTTATCGGTAAAAGAGGTGGTACGGCTCAGAGCCTACGCACACTTCTAAGGGCACTTGGTACTAAAAACGATGCTCGCTACAATCTAAAGATTGTCAACAACGACGGCTTTACCGGTAGCTCTTCATCAGACGATAGTAGCGCTAGCAGTCAGTCCAGTGATGACGATGTGGATAATTCAACAGATGAAGTTGTGGAAAACGAGACAAGCTACGCGGACAAGGCGCGAGAAGAGCTTGCAGAACTCGACGATCTCGATATATAATAAACATTAGTTCTATAAATGCGAGAACTACTGAAAATAAAAGCTCTGTGCGAGAGGTAAATTCCACCACATATATTTACCTAAGAGCCTTATCTGTGTCAAAAAACCGCCTCTAGGCTTAGAGCGGTTTTTTGGTTGATAGTTTGCTATACTCGTATTTGATGAGAAAATTTCAAGTTATCACGCTTTTTCCCGGCATGTTGAGCGGGGTTTTTGAGAACTCGATGATGTGGAAAGCCCAAAAAGACGGCTATGTGGAGCTTTCGACGATAGATTTGCGGGATTTTGGATTAGGTCCTAGAAAGCAAGTTGACGATACGCCATACGGAGGTGGTGACGGTATGTTGTTGATGATTGAGCCACTTTGGAAGGCGGTCGAAAAGGCTAGGCAGAACGATTCGACAGCCAAAGTTTTGTTGATGAGTCCGAAAGGTGAAATCTGGAGCCAGGACAAGGCTCAGGCCTACTCCGAGCAAGATAACGGATATATATTTATCTGCGGCCGATACGAGGGCGTAGACGAGCGGATACTTGAGCTGGTTGATATGCAGCTAAGTGTTGGTGAATATGTATTGACTGGCGGTGAACTGCCGGCCATGACTATCATCGATTCGATAGTTCGATTGATCCCAGGTGTGCTCGGCGGCAAGGATAGCGCCAAGATTGAAAGTTTTACTGATGGCAAAACTCTAGAATACCCACAGTATACTCGCCCTGAGGAATATAAGGGGTTAAAGGTTCCTGAAGTACTCCTTAGTGGCAACCACGCCGAAATCGCCAAGTGGCGTGATGAAAATTCTGAGGTAGCTAAAAAATAACGAGATGCCCCAGGAAGGGGCATCTCTGTTGTGGTGGATGTCGTAAAGCGAAGGTTACTTTTTGTGGTGTTTGTTTTTGTAATATTCGCTTATGTTTAGATTACGCTATATCTTGGTAAAAAGCAAGGGATTGATGCTAAAAATACAACACCTTGAGTGAAATCAAGTTTAGTTATACAATAGCGTTATGAGTAAAGGAAAAGATAATTTACCAAAAAAGAGCACACTTGCGCAGAAAAAGCCAAAGACTGAGAGAGTTTCACTGACGAAAAAGAAAGCCTCAACGGAGAAGAGGTCTAACGTCATGATAAAAAAGCCCACTGACGGTCCAGAGTTAGCAAGGTTAGTGCTGGCAAGCTACCTAATTGTTATTCTGCTATTGCAACTTTTTGTGTTTCATAAGTTCCCGGCTGTCTTGCAGGGTGTTGGTATCGAGGGGGATTGGGCTTATGTATCGGCCATCGCTCTAGTTATCGCGCAGTTGACTACCTTGCCTTTCTTGCTAGGCTTGAGAGTGCCACCTAGGGTTAAAAACGGTAGTCTGGCAGGTGTTTTTATCGCCCTGGTCAGTTTAACTGTTGTAGAGATTGTGGCAATGCTTGGTGGTCAGACTATTTTGTTTGGCGCTACTTTTGATGTTCCGGGTGGTTCTTGGTCAATTCCGCTCCTGATGGCGCTATGGGTTCTCGCGATTTGGGGGATTTTGCTTCCAGAAAAGCTAGGCAAGGTGACTGATTAGTATAGTAGCGATGCCAAAATAGATAGCCATACTGAGGATATCGCTGATAGTGGTTATCAGAGGGCCTGAGGCGACTGCTGGGTCGATTTTGAGGCGTCGCATGATTAGGGGGACCGCCGTACCGACGAGTGTGCCAGCAAAGATAGACAGCGTTAGAGCAGATCCAGCTACTAGGCCTATCGAGAGGCTGCCTTTCCATATGTAAATGATAGTTGCTAGA
>CAZAOX010000030.1:0-2302 GCA_964486985.1 uncultured Candidatus Saccharibacteria bacterium | reverse complement strand
TCTTGGAGCAATCTTAAATCTATCATTTTCACCTCCACCAGCTAGGCTGGTGATTAGAGCGGTTAGGGCTTCCTTGAGGAAGTATTTGCGAAGTGAAATTTTATCTAATTTTCCAGTGGCGATACCACGGACAACTATGGCTAGAGACTGGGTGCCACTATTGCCAGTAGTCCCGGCCACTACCGGGATAAAGGCTCCCAGGATGGCAATTTTAGCGATGGTATCTTCAAACTGTCCGATGAGGCTAGCAGTAATCATGCCTAGAAACAGTAGAAGGATTAACCAAGGTAGGCGTTTTTTGGCGCTAACTAGGGGAGGGTCGGTTAGCTCGACATCTGGAACGGCCGCTAATTTCGAGAAACTTTCGGCGGCCTCATCGTCGATGAAATCTACAATGTCATCGATAGTGATAACCCCTAGAAGTCGCTCTTCATCATCAGCTACGGGCAAGGCTAAGAGATTGTAGTCCCTCATGAGCTGGGCCGCTTCTTGTTTCATCTCGTCAGCCGTAACTTTGATGATATGCTCACGTCCAAGGTTGCTTACCAGAGTGTTTTTATCTGCTAAGAGTAGCTCCTTGAGGGATACTACACCTACGAGATGATTTTTGCCGTCAGTGACATAGATATAGTAAATAGTTACAGCTTTATCGGCGTTCCGACGTAGGTTTTCGAGAGCTTGACCTGCGGTAGCGCCTGCTTTTACGGAGATCATCTCAGTAGTCATTAGACTGCCTGCCGTCGCCTCTTCATAGCGTAGTAGTTCGTTTATTTTTTTAGCGGTAGTCTTATTCATCAGCGATAGATAGCGTATTGCCTTTTCCGCATCTAACTGGTTAAGGATGTCAACGGCATCATCGACATACATCTTAGACAGGATATCAATAGCTTGGGGCGTCTTGAGCTCACTGAAATGAGCAAGCCGATCCTCGGGCTCAATTCGTTCAAACATTTCAGCTATTTCAGCTTCAGTTAGGTAGCTAATGAGCTTTTGCTGAGTTTTTATATCTTGCGCAAAAAAATGCTCAGCTCTATCTCGGGGGTGAGTGCGCAAGAAGGTCCGTCGGTACTTTAGGCGACCGCCGGTGCTGGCGGTTCGAAGAGTCTGCTGCAACTTTGTCTTAAAAGTTTGTTTGGATTTTGTGACCATATCGTATACAAGTATAGCCCTATAAGTGTTAAAAAGTCTATAAATTAAAATCTACAACATAAGTGTGATAAATATCACAAGGCTAAAATTTTAGCTATTTTATACTATGCTTATGTCAAACCAAATATAGGGAGGAAATAATGGTTGCAGACACAAAAACAACACTAAGTTTTACCGAACAGGTAAAAAAATACTTACCAAAAACTCAAAAACGTGATGGTAGATTGGTCTCTTATGAGAACAAAAAAATTACTGAAGCTATTAAGAAAGCCTTAAAAGAAACTGGCGAAGCTAGTCCGGACGAAGCGAATAAGGTTGCTAAAAGCGTTACTTTAGAAATGATTGAGATCGCCAAAAAGCAGAAAGATTTTGTGCCAAATGTTGAGGCGGTACAGGACGAAGTCGAGCGCCAATTAATGCTTCATGGCTATACTCATACGGCCAAGGCTTATATCTTGTATCGTGAGCAACGCGCTCAGGTCAGGTCGTTAGAGTTGACTATTCCAAAAGAGGTTCGAGATAAGGCTAAAGAGAGCGAATCATATTTCGCAACCTCTTACCAGCATTTTATTTTTTATGCTCACTATGCAAGGTGGCGTGATGATTTGGGTCGACGCGAAACTTGGGTTGAGGCTATCGATCGCTATATGGATTATATGCGATCAAAAATGGGCGACAAACTAAAGGAGAGTGAATATTCCGATGTGCGCGAAGCTATTCTGAATCATGAGATTAGCCCGTCAATGCGCTTACTTTGGTCGGCTGGTCCAGCTTGTGATGCTACTAATGTAACAGCATATAACTGCGCTTATATCGCACCAACCACCTGGCAGGATTTAGCTGAAATTATGTATGTTTCAATGTGTGGAGCTGGCTGTGGTTTCGCAGCTGAACCCGAGAACGTTGAAAAGTTTCCTCAGATCAAAAAACAGACTGGCAAAAAGAAAGCGCCAATTGTTGTTGAGGATAGTAAAGAGGGCTGGTGTAATGCGTATGTTAAGGCTTGTGAGACCTGGTCAACTGGCTATGATGTTGAGATTGATTACTCCAAGCTACGCCCAGCTGGTGCTAAACTCAAGACTATGGGCGGCCGGTCGTCTGGTCCTGCTCCTTTGCAAGATCTGATGGAGTTTACTCGTAAGAAGATTTTAGC
>CAZAOX010000029.1:0-7482 GCA_964486985.1 uncultured Candidatus Saccharibacteria bacterium | reverse complement strand
TAAGGGGAAGCGCTATAACCGAGAGGCTCTTGAGATAAAATACAAAGATATGACGATTAGCGATGTTCTGGAATTGACGGTCGACGAAGCCTATGAGGCCTTCTTAAATGTTCCGTCGGTTAGTCGAAAATTGAAGACACTTGTTGATGTTGGTTTGGGCTATATCCGACTAGGGCAACCGGCTACTACATTTTCAGGAGGAGAAGCTCAGCGCATCAAGTTAGCCACTGAACTGTCTCGTCGCTCAACTGGCAAAACGATGTATGTTTTGGATGAGCCGACAACAGGCCTGCATAGCGATGATGTTAAGAGGCTTATGGCGATACTTCATCAGCTAGTTGAGGGAGGAAATTCGATGGTTGTTATAGAGCATAACCTTGATGTTATAAAGTCAGCTGATTATGTCATCGATATGGGTCCAGAGGGGGGCATGGGTGGCGGTCAAGTCATAGCGACTGGCACTCCAGAAGAAGTCGCCAAGTCTCAAGATAGCTTTACTGGCCAGTACTTAAAGGCTATACTATGATTTTTTCTTTTTGCTAAAGATGATGCGAAACTCTCGTTTGACAGTGGCTATTAGGTTTTGCCGGCTTTCTTTGGTTTTTAGTGCATGGTAAAGCATCGGAGAAATTGACAGGAATATGATAATGAGAGCTGCCACTTCTACATTTATGCCTATATCATGTAAAGCCTTGCCGGCGTAGAACCCTAGGTATGTGAAGATATAAGTCCAAGTAAAAGCGCCTATAATATTGAATGGTACGAATTGGCGATAGGTCATCTTACTGATGCCGGCGACTATCGGTACGAAAGTACGAACTATTGGGACAAAGCAGGCTAGGACAATAGCGATTGGTCCATGCTTTTCGTAAAACTTTTCAGTGCGGATAAGATTTTCTTTTCTAAAGAAGCGACTATCTTTTTTGTCAAATAACTTTCGACCGACTTTATTGCCGAACCAATACCCCGTAGTCTGCCCAAGCGCGGCTGACAGGAATAGGAGTAATGCAAAAGAGTGGATATTTAGAGGGATTGCACCAGGTAAGATATGTTGCTGGAAAAGGAAGCCGGCCGTGAAGAGGAGGCTGTCGCCTGGGAAGAAAAAACCTATCAATAAGCCAGACTCAGCGAATATAACAAACATAATGGCGAAGACGCCAAAGCTAGCGATTAGTTCGATAAATGCTTCCATGTCAGGTTTTAGTATATCACGTCTGTGCTATACTAATAATTGTTATTAAGTTCTCCGAACAAGTATCCGAAGGAGGAAAGAGATGGGAGAAAAAATTACTCTAGCGCTTGAAGCGCGTGAAGTACATGGTAAAAAAGTTAAAAATCTAAGACGTGATGGGATCATCCCTGCAGTTGTCTATGGCGCAGGCATTGACGCTAAAAACGCCCAGGTGCCAGAGCTAGTTTTTAGTAAGGCCTATCGAAGAGCCGGTCGACACACTCCAGTAATGTTGACCTTAGGCGGTAAAAAGCATATAGCGATGATTAAGGACGTTGATGTTAGTCCCGTGACTCACAGGACTCTACATGTATCGTTTCATGTGGTTAAGGCGACTGATCCAGTTGTGGCTGAAGTGCCGATTCGTCTAATGGGCGAAGGTGAGAGTTTGGCCGAGAAAGAAGGGCTTGTTATCTTGCAGGCTCTTGAGGAAATTGAAGTTCGCGCTCTACCGATGGACTTACCTGAGGCTCTAGAGGTGTCTATCCTTAACCTTAAGGAGGCTGGCGAAAGAGTGACGGTTGCAGATATCAAATTGCCAGAAGGTGTTGAGATAATGGAGCGAGATTCTAGGTCAGATGATGCTGATGAAGAAGATGAGGAAAAGCCATCTATCACAGATTTGGTTATCGCTAGCGTCTATGAGCCAAGTGCTCTAGCTGCGGCCAATGAGGCGGCCGCGGGTGATGCAGAGACTGCTGATGCTGATGAGGTTGAATCTGACCAGGGTAGCGAAGCAGTTGATAGGGACGCGAAAGGTGAGTCAGCTTCCGGCAAAAAGGAATAACTGATTTATTAAATAATTAAAATCGCTAGCCAGTTGGCTAGCGATTTTAATTTATCCTTCTATAAACCCACCACTCTGATGGTTCCACAACTTGGCATATTCTCCTCGAGCTTTCAGTAGATCATCATGAGACCCATCTTCTACTATCTTTCCATCATCCAGAACAATAATCCTGTCCATTTTGGCAATTGTTGATAGCCTGTGAGCTATCACAATAGATGTCCTGCCTTTCATTAGAGTCTCTAGCGATTTTTGAATTAATTTTTCGCTTTCGCTATCTAGCGCGCTAGTTGCCTCGTCTAGTACAAGTATGGGTGCATCTTTTAGGATAGCTCTGGCAATAGCGACTCGTTGTCTTTGGCCGCCCGATAGCTTAACCCCACGTTCGCCGACTAGGGTGTCATATCCTGATTTTAGATTTGTGATGAAGTCATGAGCACCTGCTTTTTTGGCAGCCTCTATGACTTGCCGGTCGCTTGCTGTAGGGTTGGCGTAGGCTATATTTTCTTTGATACTTCGGTGAAATAACAGCGGTTCTTGTGGAACGTAGGCTACATTTGTACGTAAGCTTTCTTGAGTAACTGCAGCGATATCTTGCTGGTCGATAAGTATTTGGCCGCTATCTAGGTCGGCAAAGCGCAGTAGAAGTTTGGTCAGGCTGGTTTTGCCAGATCCAGACAAACCAACTAGGCCCACTTTCTGACCAGGATCAATCTCTAGCGAGAAGTCGGTAAATTGAGTATCGCCATCCCCTTCATCATGAGTATAGGCGATGTTTTTTATAGAGATTTGCCCTTTTGCTACGTTCAGTCGGGCTGTTGAGTTATCTATTAGATTTATGTCATCCTCGAGTATGTCAACCATATCTTTCGCGTCGCCCATGATTTGGTTGTAGGCTCTCATTATGCCGTTCATATTCCATAGGTTGTGGGCTACAGATGAAGTATAGGTGACGATCAGATAAACGGAGGCTAGAGATATAAGGTTATTTTGAGCAGCGTAGCCAGCAAAAACTAGAGACCCGATGATTATCAGTGTAGTAATTAGGGAATATCCAGTACTAACTTTTAGAAATCCTCTCATTAGCGCAAAAGCTTTATTCTGCCAACTATTTGAGAGTTTCTGAAATTTCTCTTTTTCTGATTTTTCTGCACCAGATGCCTTGACCGCCAAGACATTGGCCACCATATCAGCCAAGCGACCACTTAGTTCATTGCTAGCCCTGGCTTCTTCGAGGGTCATTTTTGCTAAAAATTTTGATCCAAAAAATACCAAAAGTGTGAAAATTATTGAAAACACCGCAAGAAATAGCGCATACTGCCAGAATACCATCCAGAGAATTGCCACAGAGCCGATCACGGAGACGAGCATTGGTGAGATTGACCAGATGATATTATCCCAAAATCTCTCGATTGATCTCTCAAGCTTACTGCTCTGGCTGACAAGCGATCCGCCGAACCTGTTTGCGTGGAAAAACAGTGTCTGAGACGATAACTTGGAAAATATCTGATTATAAACATCTCTTTGCATGCTTACTTCAAATTTCCATGCTAGATAGATAACTAATCTCCAGCCTATAACCTCAGTCACTAAGATAGATATTGTGTAGTAGCCGACTAAAAGGCACATCTTGTTTCCATGCAAACTTCCGTGCTGAAGGGCATCTATGAAGTTTGCGATAATGGCTGGACCGACAAATATGCCTATAGATAGTGTAGTGACACTTATCAGAATTGCGAATCGTCGCTTCCATTTGTATGGCTGTGATATTTTCCAGAGAAATTTGAGGATCTTGAGTTGATCCGGGCTATTTTCTATTGATTTTTTTGTCATATTTAAAAACCTTCCAGATAATGACATTATTTTTTAGTAATCGATTGCCTGTACTATTTACGGGGTCGTGGGTGTCCTAGCTAGCATGGCTCACTCAGGACAATAGAGGATCTGAATACTCAGTTCATATTAGGCTACTTATTATAGCATAAGATAATTCAACTTTGGTTATTTTTGTGTTTTGTGAAAATCTAGAGCTTTGAGAGAACAGTATTGTAGTAGTAATGTAAATGATTTACAATACGTGATATGACTATCGCTAACAGAAGGGGGAGCAAGTATGTTCAACAAGTGCGTAGTTGCCTTGCGATGCTCGGCCATGCTACTAATCAGCAAATTACTGAACATTGTAGGTATACCTACGGGTCGGTTAGCTCCACTACTATCCATCGCATCACTCAGAGGATGCTAGATGATGGTGAAATAGGTCTAGCCCCAAGCAATTGTCGAGGTGAGCGTAGATATGATGTAAATGTTTTACCACATGATCATTTCTCCTGTAGCTCCTGCGACGGCTTGCTGGATATTGACATACCGTCTGATTTAAAATTTTCTATTGGCGATGCGTTAGGGCAATGCCAAATCGACGGCCGTCTAGTGATTAGCGGAAAATGTGAAAGATGTGTAAAATAGTAAAACAATAGGAGGTAAGGATAATGAGTATACAAAACACAACTACCAAGCAAGAGTTTGATAAAGAGGTTCTTAAAAGCGATAAGTTAGTTCTCGTAGACTTCTGGGCTGAGTGGTGCATGCCCTGCAGGGCGATGTCGCCAATCTTAGACATGCTGTCTAGAAAGATGTCTGACACCGTTCAGATTGTAAAAGTGAATATTGAAGAGACTACCGACAACGGTCAACTGGCTCAGGAGTACGGCGTTAGCGGTATCCCTAATATGAAGATATTTAAGGATGGTGAGATGGTCAAGGAAATCGTTGGTATGCGCCCATTGGTAGCTCTTGAGGCTGAGCTCCAGTCTTTTTTGGATAAATAGATAGATTGGGTACAGAACGTACCGTGAAGCGGGTTTTAGAAGAAAGACTCAACGAGCTTCCAGTTTCTCCTGGGGTCTATCTATTTATGTCTGATAACGAAGAAATTTTATACGTTGGCAAGGCCTCGGTTTTAAAGAATCGAGTCCGACAATATTTTCAAAGTAGTCGTGGCTTCGATAATAAAACCTTAGCTCTCGTGCGAGACATAGAGTATGTTGACTGGATTGAGACAGAGTCTGAGGTAGACGCTTTATTTCTTGAGAGTGAGTTGATTAAGCGGTACATGCCTCGCTACAATATATTGCTTCGTGATGATAGGTCTCAGTTGTTTGTGCGTATAGATATGAAAAGTGAGTGGCCTGTGGTTAGTTTTACGCGGAATCCACTTGACGATGGGGCGGAGTATATAGGACCATTTTATAACGGATATGCCTTAAGGCGAGCACTTAGGTATCTGCGCAAGGTGTTTCCTTATTTAACTAACGAAAAGTCAAAAGTTCGTTCACGTCTAGACGAAGATATCGGTTTGGCTCCTAAGAAAACTGATGGACCAGAGTCCTATAGGGCAGATTTGAAGAAACTGATAGAGTACGTGAAAGGCAACCGTACGGCTATAATTAAAAGCCTAGAAAAGGATATGAAGTTATCGGCTAGATCGCACAGGTACGAAGAGGCCACTAGGTATCGCAATCAACTAAGCTACCTAAAGGAACTGCGCAGACGAGCTGTTTTTAGTGATCAGGATTTTATGGATACATCTAAGGATTATGCGCTAAGGGATCTGGCAGAGCTGTTTGGCCTTGATGGCCCCCCAGTTCGCATAGAGGGGTTTGATATATCTCATATATCTGGAACTGATGTAGTTGCCAGTATGGTAGTTTTTTTAAATGGTGTACCAGCTAAAGCTGGGTATCGTAGGTTTAAAATTAAACTTGATCGTAACAATGATACCGCCAATATGCGTGAAGTCATTAGTCGAAGGTTTAGTGATAGGAACATTAAATCGTGGGGCAAGCCAGACATGGTAGTTATTGATGGCGGAGCAGGACAGGTATCCTCGGCTATCGAGTCATTAGGAGGTTTTTTAGGCAAGATGCCGTTGATAGGATTGGCGGAGGGCACAAATAGTATTATTGTTGACACTGACTATCCTGATGTTTTGGTCGATAAAAATAAAGTTAATGAACTTGGCGGTAGGGTTAGCAAAAATGGACATTTTTGCTCTGTAAGTTTACCGAACGACACCCATTTAATTAGGCTATTGCAGAGAATTCGAGATGAGGCACATAGATTTGCAGTAAGCTACCATGCGCTACTAAGATCTGAAAGGTCTGTAGATAGTATGATTGAGCGCATCCCTGGTGTTGGGCCAAAAACACGGACTAAGCTGCTAAGGCATTTTAGTAGTATTAAATCCATTCAGGGCGCCACCTATGACGAACTTTCTGTTATAGTAGGCCCTAGACTGGCTAGGCAGATTAAGGAATATTTGTCGTATAATAAGTAAGTAGGTTATGTGAGTATGTATACTAGCGTAAAAAAACAGCTGAGAGTCTTTTTACTGAGATGGCTTCTCAACTCGGTAGGCGTTTGGGTAGTCGTGAGACTGTTAGGTACAGGGTTGACTGGGCCCAATCTGGTGTCTACTGTAGCCATGGTTCTGCTAGCTGGATTTATATTTTCGGTAGTCAACAGCACCTTGAAGCCGATTATTACGATTATGGCTTTGCCGGCCATCCTGCTGACTCTTGGGCTATTTACACTTGTGGTAAATGGCATGACAGTATATATTTCATTGGCGTTGGCTCCTGGAGTGAGCATGTCGTTCGGTAATTCGATTATTGCCGGAATCATACTGAGTCTGGTAAACTATATAGTAAGCAGTCTTTTTCAATTGAGGCGCGATGAACTTGTAGGATAAGGAGTATTAGCCAAGTGTCAATTATAACTTTTTTACCTTATATAACCCTTGGGTCGGCCATTCTGATGATTGTTTCGATTCTTTTACAGCAGAGAGGGGCGTCTTTGGGTGCAGGATTTGGATCTTCTGGTGAGCTATTTACTACCAGACGTGGTTTTGATAAGAATTTGTTTGACGTAACGATTATATTCGCTGTCATTTTTGTGCTGTCAATTCTGGCTAGCATGATATTGCCAAGTTTATAGGAGAAGGTGTTGTCGTCAAAAAATGCCAAAGTGCCCCCAAAAAGGCTTAAAATAAATGGTCTATCAGCTAAGTCGTTTGGAAAACGTATTAAAAAAGCCGAAAAGGACACGGTTAGGCATACGAGGAAGTTTCTTTTTTCGCGCTTTAGTCGCTTATCGTTAGTTAGGCGAGCTGTTTTAGGGTGGGTAATCTTAATAATGATATTAATTGCTGTTAGCGGTGTTCAATGGACAAACTCTAGACAGTCGTTTGTGCATACTGTGTCTGGGCTTGGCGGTACTTATGTTGAAGGTGTACTTGGAGATATAGAAACATTAAATCCGATATTTGCCCGGTCTAGCGCTGAAAAATCTGTAGCCAAGTTGCTTTTTAGCTCTCTTTATAGTTATGACACGACTGGTTCTATAAAAGGGGAGCTAGCGGAATCTTTGGTTGTTAGTGAGGACTAGCTTGAATACACAGTAAGAC
>CAZAOX010000028.1:4638-7793 GCA_964486985.1 uncultured Candidatus Saccharibacteria bacterium | reverse complement strand
ACACTTCCAATGCCTCATAGCCATTACTAGCTGACCCCTCTATGTAAATTAATTCTTCCTTTGGGTCAAATCTCAAAGTAGAAATGCTTATATCGTTGGGGGCTGGAGGAACTATAGCTGACATCACATCGAACAACCGTGAGTTGGTGCTTTTTTCTTTATGCTGAGAGTTGATTGATTCTAGCTGGTGCTGAATTGTAACGACTTTATCTAAATCCTCAATTGAGGTCAACTCTTTGACGCGTTTTTTAATTTCTCCATCCTGAAAATCACTAGCTACAACATAGCCTGCGAAAACGACACCTAGTATCGCCACCGCCCCTACTAGCACGAGGCCGACCATGATAGATGTAGATATGACTAAATTCCTGAGAGACCTGGCCTTTAGATATTCTTTTTTAATCTGAGGAATAAGATTTATCTGTATCATGCCACACTCCTTTGAGCTAACCCGACCGCCGTAGCAAATTCCATAGTAATTGGTGCCAATTGTTGTTGATCAGCCTGAGATACGCTAACACTCTGCCACGGATTTGCTTGAACTGCCGTAACACTTGTTTTCGTAGAGACATATGAGTCCATGGCTGGAATAGCCGCCCCAAAACCAGCTAGCAATATCCCCCCCACGGTCAGGTTCGGGTATCGCGTCTGGAAAAACTTAATCGATTTTACTAACTCGACCGAAAAACCATCAAGTACGCCATCAATGGCTCGCAGAACTTGACCGTCTAAGCGATCTGGCGTTAAGCCAAACTTCAAGATAAACTGCCTAGCTTGCGTATCCTGAATATTGAGATTTTGAACAGCAGAACGCACCAGTGTGCTTAACCCAGTAGGTATTGTGCGCACAAGGCGAGGCATACCTCCATGAACAACTGCTAGATCCGTAGAATTCTCTCCCATGTCTAAAATTAGCCGTGCATCCTGAGAATCCTTGGGCATCAGAGATCTGACCATGGCGATTGGATCTGGCTCTTCAGCAATAACATTAAAGCCAAGCCCCTCAAGAAACTCTAATCTATCCTCTGCATAAACCTTAGCAACGCTAGTCAGCAGTACTTCATACTGTCCCTGCGTACGTAAGCTATCGCCCAATAGCGCCCAGTCTACCTCCGCTTCGTCTATGGCCATAGGGATATACTGATCTACTTGATATTTCATAGTAGCTCGTAACTCCTGTTCGCTCATCTTAGGGATATCTATAATTGTCGTAAAAGTCTTGCTCGACGGCAAGCCTACAGCGACATTTTGAGTTTTTATACCAGCTTGGCCAACAGCAGTAAGTATCGACTCACCCAATTTTCTTTTTGCTTCTGGAGAATCGCCTCCAGACATTTTTATGTCTATAGGAACATAGCCAAAACTAGACAGGCTCCACGAAGCTCCACTTCGGGACAACTGAACAACTCTAACGGCATTTGTGCCTATATCTAGTCCAAAAAAATCGCCCAACCCTTTATATAACTTCATTCTATTTACCTATTATACATAAGCGTCTACCATTTGAACATACTGAACCACTACAATCTTGGTGGCAATTCACGCAAGTGCATAGTTTTTATGTTACCGCCCCTCAAAGATTCTCCATAGGACCACATATATACATCTGGTCTCAAATTGATGATTTCTGCTGGCTCAGCCCGGCTAGACGCGCCTGCCCCAAAAGTTCTTCGAAGATAAACTTTATCAGATACAATTGGACCATTTATCCTCAGCTGCTTACCGCAACCCCCAAGGTCCGTCAGCCAATCATCAGACCCGCCTACTGCCCCACAAGTGCTAACATAGCCCTCGCTTGCTATTAGCCAAGCATCCACTCGTACCACGTCAGAAGCAACAATGATATTCTTAGCTCGGATAACTAACTGAGGCAATTCCATATACCCAGTGTAACCTCCGGATGCTGAGCTTTCATATATGACATCCCCCTTCAAAATCACTGTTCCCTTAGGTGCCTCAATGACCAGCCTTTTACCTGACCCTAAAATTGTGCCCCCTATGGCAAGATTGGTTCTATCGCTAGTATACCTACCGGGGGCTAAATCTCCGGCATTAATCTCTTCGCCCTCAGGGAAGTTAACGGCCTTATCCGAGAAACTGGGCAAAACTAAAGAGAAAGAGCTATCAAATTGCCCATATTGACCATTTTTGTTTGCAAAAGTTAGCTTGTTATAATCAGACGAACTAGCTGCCCCGTCAACCCCTCCAGCCAGTCGACCGCCTGAAGATGAAATAACTTGATCGCTAGATAAAATCCCATACTCCGCCCAAGCTCCATAGGTCTTGCTAGCTATTTCAGATTGGCTAGTCACGACTTGACTACCAGACCTTACATCAGCTCCCCAAAAATGCACTTTAGGTCGCTTTGATACTGGAAGGCAATAGGGTGTAGCGTATCTAAACACACTATCGGAAACATTTTGATTATAGGCACTAATCATAGTCGTATAACACACGCTATCGCCCGCCTCTAGATTTAACGAGTCGATAGAGTCCTGGCCATCAACCATCAACTTACTGATATTTTTTGGCATCTCTCCTTGCCCGCGCTCAAGTACGCTACAGTCGCCAATAGCCCCAGGCCCACCATAACTGCCCCTGATGGCATTTGATACATCACATGGTGCATTTGCGTTCATGAAATTATTTATATTGATACCTTCACCGCCAACCAAGCCTGGTTTTCCATCCTTTCGAACCACAAAACGAATTACGCCATAATAAGCATTTTTCGATTTTGTTGGCCCTGAATTTTCGACACTAGAGTCAATATTCTTGACCTGAGTCTCACCTTCTTCTAAGTTTTTAGTACCTACGTCTATAGAGGGTTTCAGGTCGTACTCAAGAGGAATGTCAACACACCTTTCGCTTGTTTTTTGTGAGCTAGAATTTGAGGAAGACCTGGGACTCCATTTGATATACTGGCATATTCTCTCCCCTAAATGCTCTGGACCTATTAGAAATGTCTGCGTGTACAGCTTGCTATTCCCACTGCCAGTACGCCAGTTAGCACCTATAGTCCCAGAGGCAACCGTAGTTACATTGCCTCCTACTTTCTGCTCGATAGTATATGACACCTTCGAGTTAGTACTGCTAGACCCGTTGTTGGTTAACTTATGGTCCCACTTTACACTTTCGCCTGGAGAGGCCTGACT
>CAZAOX010000028.1:0-4538 GCA_964486985.1 uncultured Candidatus Saccharibacteria bacterium | reverse complement strand
CGTTGTTGGTTAACTTATGGTCCCACTTTACACTTTCGCCTGGAGAGGCCTGACTTTTATTGACGGTAGTCGATCCGCCGATAGACCAATTAGTGACTTTTGGTAGCCCCTTCAAATCGCCCACAGGGTTGGCGCACCTAAGTTTAATACGATAGACTTTCTCGCCCTTGTGAGTAAACGTAAGTACTGAGTCACTCGTAGCAGAGTCAATGAACATCATATCGTATGTATTACCTATCTTAACATAAGCAGAGTTAGGCCTAACGGATCCAGGGGAACCTTCGTAGATAATTTTAATATCAGGATTATTTATCCTAGCCTTCCATTCAGCTATGTTACTGTTACTAACCGTCGTCCTGCCTCTAGGAGCCGAATCATAGCCGAGCATAGTATATATAATGAAGGCCGCTCCTAGTTTCTCCTGATCACTACCATGTTTTAATTTATTTTCAACAGCCTTAATAAAACCCGACTTATTATTCGCATAATTCTCGATACCGCCACACCAGACCTTATGCCAACGTTGAGAGACCCCATCGCAAGCGCTATGCCGACTAAGCGACCCTGTTTTTCTGGAAAAAAATCCTTTGCCTACAACCGCCGCCGAAGCAGTCTCATAAGAAAACACCTGGTAAAGCCCTGCCAGACCCACTCCAGCAATTAACAAAAAAACTGCAATTTTTCGGCGCATCATTCTTTACCCTTCCTTGCTATGCTTAACTTGGCTTCATATATAAAATATTCCTTCTCAGGGTCATTCCCAGGGTCACCAGTCCGATCGATAGCTATTTGAAAATATTTAATACCCATATCTTCATCGCCTATTCCAAAAGCCGACCTAGCGACATTTTTTGCCGTATGTCTAGTAGGATACGTCTCGTCAGCCTTTAGCGCATGCTCAAGAGACAACTGAAAATCTTCATGTTGTGCTGCTAGCACCGAAAGCTTCATATAGACGTCACTTTGCTCCTTTTTAGACTCTGCTGAGACTAATTCTTCTTCTAGTTTAACTGCTCCTCCGTCATAGCTATCAGCCTCACTTACCACCCGCCACTCTTCTTCAGTCTCTTTAGACATGCGTGCCGTCTCTTTTTTCATACTCTCATCTGATGAGCTATCGTCTTTGTTGATACCATTAAAATAAGTCCAGCCGACAATACCACCAGCCGACAATACTACGCCCACAATTAAGCTTACTAGCAGTAGTTTTACTTTTGATGATTTATCTATTTTATCTTTGGTCTTCTTCATATATATATTACGCTTTATTCCTTTATCTCGTATTATATCTGACCATGAGCATTTTGCAAACACTTTAAACTCCAGCTTCACACACCCCAATGATGGTATAATTACTCTTATGAGCTTATCTATCGGTATCGTCGGCCTACCCAACGTCGGCAAGTCGACCCTGTTTAACGCCCTGACCAATAACAATATATTAGCGGCCAACTACCCTTTTGCGACTATCGAACCCAACACTGGCGTCGTCCCAGTTCCTGACAATCGCCTATCAGCGTTAGCTAAAATCTACGGTAGCCAAAAGATCATCCCCGCCACTGTCGAGTTTGTCGACATAGCCGGCCTAGTCGCTGGCGCCTCCAAAGGCGAGGGCTTGGGTAATAAATTTCTAGCCAATATCCGCCAGTGTTCTGCCATCGTCCATGTCGTCAGAGCCTTTGAAGACCCAGACATCTTGCGCCACGATAACACCAGCATGGACCCAAAGCGCGATATTGAGATTATCAACACCGAACTCATCCTGGCCGACATCCAAACCATCGAGAATCGTTTACCTCGTCTCCAAAAAGAAGCTAAAGCCAAGCCCGAAGCTCGTCAAACCACCGAATACCTCGAAAAACTCCTCCAGTACCTCCAGGCCGGCACACCTCTATCAAGCCTATCTGATTTTGATGAATCCACCATCGCCGACCTTCACTTGCTAACTGCTAAGTCTATCATCTACGCTTTTAACGTCGATGACGCCGATCTAGCAAATCAAGATTTACACAAAGAATTATCCCAACTAGTCGCCCCCGCTAACAGCCTCTTCGTTTCTGCCAAACTCGAAGACGAGCTCAAGGATCTCTCCGATGAAGAAGCTCAAGAATTCCTCGAAAGCTACGGTGCTAATCAAACTGGGCTGGTCAAACTCATCCACACCGCCTACGATACCTTGGGCCTGCAAAGCTACCTCACCGCTGGCCCAAAAGAAGTCCACGCCTGGACCATCCACCAAGGCTGGACGGCTCCCCAGGCCGCAGGCGTCATCCACACTGATTTTGAAAAAGGCTTCATCGCCGCCCAGGTAGTCGACTTTGACGACCTAGTAAGCGCCGGCTCCGAAACCAAAGCTCGCGAAGCCGGTAAGATCCGTACCGAAGGCAAAGACTATATCATGCAGCCTGGTGACGTGGTAGAATTTCGATTTAATGTTTAAGAGTAGGTTAGAGAATTAGACTATGAGAGGTTAAAATCCCTCAAACCTCCCACACCACCTTCCTCTCACGTAAAAATGATCGGGGTATAAAGCTGGATTTCTAAAACCCCCCACCCAGGCAAACCCTTCCACGCCTTGATCCTCTTGATCTGCCACTGCCCTATAAGAGAGATACCGTTAAAATCCCTCAGATCTCCCACGCCACCTTCCTCTCACGTAAAAACAGTCATGGTATAAAGCTAAATTTCCAAAACTCCCCAATCGACAGACCCTTCCACGCCTTGGCCTTCGTGATCCGCCGTCAGGAATGCCAAGGGTTGCAGTCGCTTTAGTCTGTCTCATGGGGGGTTTTAGAAATTCAGCTGACTGTAGTTGCTTGCGTAGTTGATTTAAGAGGATTCAGAGGTCAAGAGCGAAGCAGAGCGACAATAAAACTTTGGGCGTGAGCCCCTCCAGGGAGGGGCGAGCCGGGACACGAATTGTTTAGGGCTGTTCTGTGGGATACCCCCCCTAAGACTCTCTGATACCCACCAGCACAGTCGCCTCATCGCTAGTACCTATCTCCTCACTAGGATTACCGCTACAAGTGATGATTATTATCACATCCTTATCACCGTACTCCTCAGAAAGCCCCCTCATCAGCTTGCCATACTCAGTCTTGCCCTTGCCCGTTTTATCCAACTTATAGATCCTATACACATAAGTTTCACCATTTTCACCCTGAAACTCTACATCCATCGACCTGCCTGGCTTTTTCATCTGTTTGGTCTTTTCTTCAAATTCTGACCGCGGCAGCAGCGACTCCGTCACCAGTGTCGTATGAACCGTCAGAACCTTGGGGGACTCCTCGCCAAGCTTAGAGTTACCCACATGCCAACCCATAGTGTTATAGCCACCCTCCTCAGACCGGCCTTTTGGATCACCATAAGCCAGCCCACCATACGGACCAGTCACTGTCGGCACTTGCTCTATCTTTACCTTCTGATCGCCGATCATTTCTCGCCAAACTACACTCTTTGGCATCGAGGGTTCGATCTCTGGTTTTCTCACCTCTGGTGTTTCCGACCTATCTTTTGGTGACGGCCTATTTGCTTCCCCAGGGTCACGACTAGGGACATCTGGTTTTCTTGGCTCTCCCGATGAACCCTCTAACGAACAGCCGGAGGCAAGACCAGTAAGCACCCCTATCGCACCAGCGGCAAGCAAATTACGCCTCGATAAGAGAGTGTCTGGCCCTAATTGGCTATTCTCATGTCTACTCATAGTTGTCTAATAAATTATCAGTTCTAAATTATCCTAAAAAGTTAAACGGCTGAGGCCGCCCATGCGTTTTCACGCACGGGCGACCTCAGCGGGTGCGACGGTCGACTATTTTAGTTAGTCGACTGTCGCTGCTGTTCGATTCAACCCCTTCCTAGAGTGGTGGCTGATCGCCTAATTTTGACGATCAAACCGGTCATTATGGAGGCAGCCATCAGGAGGGAGAATCCCATCCCGAATACCCCTGGGTCAATAACGAGCGGAGTGGAGGCTAGCGCCTCCAAATCGTCGCCTGTCCCAGACGGATCTGGATCCTCTAGGAGTCCGGTCTCCTTCTCGACCGAGGCCTTCGCCTCAGCCTTCTCGGCCTTCCCAACAGAGTCAGTCACCTTGTCAACAACGTTGCCGTTGTTGTCGGATCCGTTATCACCGGAGCCCTCTGTGGGCTCCGGGTCTGGCGTTGGGTCCTCTGAGGGCTCCGGGTCGACTGGAGTCGGAGCGCCAGGTACTACCACCTGGCAAGACACCGACTCGTAACCGTCGTCGGCGGCATCGAGTTCTGTCCTGAACTCGAGTGTCCACACCCCCGCTTTCAGAGGGAACGTCTTGAGCCAATCCCCGGGGTAGCCCTGTGGTCCACTGTCGTGGACCACGACCCCATCACGACTGACAACGGCAGCAAAGACCGCCTTCGTTGTCCCCTGGGCTACAACCGACTGGCCGACTACCTCTATCAGGCAAGTGGCAATCGGCTTGGTTGTGGGCTCCGTCGTCGGCTCCTGGGTGGGCTCCGTCGTCGGCTCCTGGGTGGGCTCCGTCGTCGGCTCCTGGGTGGGCT
>CAZAOX010000027.1:0-7819 GCA_964486985.1 uncultured Candidatus Saccharibacteria bacterium | reverse complement strand
CGGAGTAAGAGAAATAGCCGAGGTGGAACCTCCCTCACCACTTCCGCCCTCAGCCAGTCTGCAATCAGATTGTCTGAGAGAGTGAAGTGGTGAGGGACCGAGGCGCGCACATATTTATTAGGTGCGTGTTTTTAATTTCTAAAAAAGGAGGTTCTATATGAACGAAGATCAACTTTATGCTATGCGACATAGCTTGGCACACATCATGGCGTCAGCAGTGCGGAGGCTTTGGCCGGAGGCTAAATTTGGTATTGGTCCAGTGGTGGAGAATGGTTTTTATTATGATATTGACATTGACGGTGTGAAGATATCTGAGGATGATTTCAAGAAGATTGAGAAAGAAATGCGACGAATTGTTGCCGAAAAGCAAGAATTTGTCTGTGAAAAGTGCGCTATCGACGAGGCTATTAGCTGGGCAAAACAGGCCAATCAGCCATATAAGGTAGAACTGCTCAATGACTTGAAGCGGGCTGGCACAACTGTCGCTAAAGATCTCGACGCTGGTGAATTTGGGACGATCGCCAGTGGCGATTCGGCACTCGATGAGGTGACTTTCTATACAAATGGTGATTTCAAAGACTTGTGTCGTGGTCCACACGTAGAAAATACTAGTAATGTTGGAGCTTTCAAGCTAATGCGAGTGGCTGGTGCGTATTGGCGCGGCAAAGAGACAAATCCGCAGATGCAACGACTTTACGGCGTAGCGTTTGCGACCCAAAAGGAGCTAGATGAGCATTTATCGATGCTCGAGGAAGCCAAAAAGCGTGATCATCGAAAGCTGGGGCGAGAACTGGATCTATATACAACCTCTAGCTTAGTTGGTGCGGGCTTGCCGATGTTCACTCCTCGGGGCACGGTTTTGCGCGAGCTATTGTCGGGGTATTCAAATCAACTGCGTGAAAGGCATGGTTTTGAGAAAGTTTGGACACCGCATATTACCAAAAAAGACCTATACGAGAAGTCAGGGCATTGGGCCAAGTTTGGCGAGGAGCTGTTCTTGGTCAGGAGCCAAGAAACTAGTGACGAGATGGCACTCAAGCCGATGAACTGTCCGCATCATACGCAGATTTTTGCTTCAAAACAGCGAAGTTATCGGGATATGCCAGTGCGGTTTTTAGAAACTACAACTGTTTACCGAGATGAAAAGACTGGTGAGCTAGGCGGGCTGAGTAGGGTCCGCTCAATCACGCAGGACGATAGTCATGTGTTTTGTCGGCCAGATCAGATCGGTGGTGAAATTGACGGTTTGATAAATTCGGCCAATGAACTTTATTCGTCTATCGATATGCCACTTAGCGTTAGGTTGAGTTATCGTGATGAGACGGACGCCTATCTCGGTGACGTTGAGTTATGGAAGACGGCACAGGCGCAATTGAAGTTAGCGGTCGAGGCAAGCGGACTTAGCTATTATGAGCAGGAGGGTGAAGCGGCCTTCTATGGGCCAAAGATCGATTTCATGGCGACCGATGCGATTGGGCGCGAACATCAAGTAGCGACTATCCAGTTGGATTTTGTTCAGCCGGAACGATTTGAGTTAGAGTATGTAGATGAAAGTGGAGGGGCGGTTCAGCCGGTAATGATCCACTGCGCACTGCTTGGTTCAATCGAGCGGTTCATGAGCGTTTTCATCGAGCATACTGCTGGCTGGTTTCCGTTTTGGCTAGCTCCAGAGCAGGTCAGGATATTAACTATCAATGACACCGTAAACGACTATGTTGAGGAAATTACAACAGTATTGTCAGAGGTGGTTTTGATGAAACCAGTAAAATACAACGAAGTAAGATTTACAACAGATGCTCGAAATGAAAGTCTAGGCAAAAAGATTCGTGAAGCGACAGCTATGAAAATACCAGTACAGCTCATCGTCGGTCCAAAAGACAAAGAAGCCCGTGAGGTCAGTGTTCGAACCCAGGCAGGCGAGGAAAAGATAGCCCTGGACGAACTAAAAGAGTATTTGGAGAAAATGGCTTGAAAAGATTAGTGATAGCGGTTGATTGTGATGATGTGCTGATAGATACTACCGTAAAGTTAGTAGAGGTTTATAACGAAAGACATGGCACGCAGGTTAAGTTGTCTGAGGCCTTCATGCCGAACAATCTAGACTGGGGCGCTCCATACGATGAAGTGTTTCTTAGATTCGTCGATATATATAAAAGTGATAGCTTCAGGGGTGTAAAGCCCTCATCAGAGGCTATAGGGGCAAGCGAGCGATTAGCAAAAGACCACGAGCTTCATCTAGTGACGGCTAGAAGTCGACACATGGAACCGGTGACTAAAAAAATGCTCGAAGATTATTTTCCTGGAATGTTCGCGACGGTTAGCCATGTTGAGGAGAGGGGTAATAAGGGGTCCGTATGTCAGAGTCTAGGAGCAGGAGTGCTTATCGATGATAGTGCGAAGCATTTAGCCACAGCCTCGACTTACGGTATCGGTAATCTCATATGGTTCGGCGAGCATCCATGGAATACGGCGGACACTCTGACTATATCTGGGGTAAAGCGCGCCATGAACTGGCATGAAGTGGAGGCAGAAATTGAGCGAATCGCCAATAGCTAGCTTGCGAGATCGGGTATATGCTTTGATGGCGGAACTGCCAGAGGGCAAGGTAACGACGTATGGGGATTTGGCGTCTTTTGCCGGGCACCCTTATGCCGCTCGGCGAGTTGGCGAGATAGCTCATGGTGGTCCGACTCATTTGCCGTGGCATAGACTGGTAAACTTTAGGGGTGGATTGGCCGTTGGTTTCCCTGGCGGACAAGAGGCCCAACGACAATTACTAGAGCAAGATGGTATTTTGTGCGATGAGCACAATAAGATAGTCAACTTTGAGGAGTTTAGATGGCGGCCCCTAATTTAAATCAGCCACTACTTGTCGTCATAGCCGGTCCGACTGCTAGCGGCAAGACTGATCTGGCTATCCGTATGGCCAAAAAGTATAATGGCGAGATAATTTGCGCTGATAGCCGTACAGTTTATAGGGGTATGGATATCGGTACAGCTAAGCCGACGCCAGAGGAGCAGGCTATGGTTCCGCACTGGGGGCTTGATTTGGTGGATCCTGGTGAGTCTTTTTCAGTGGCCCAGTTTAAGGACTATGCCAACGCTAAGATAGCGGAAATTAGGGGCCGTGGCCGAGTGCCTTTTCTGGTTGGTGGTACCGGTCTATATATAGATGCGGTTTTATTCGACTTCCACCTGGGTGATAAGGCTGACGAGGACCTTAGGCGTAAACTCGAAAATATGAGCGTTCAGGATCTACAAAATCATTGTATAAATAACAACATAGAACTGCCAGAAAATTATCAAAATAAAAGATACCTCATTCGAGCAATTGAACGAAATGGCATAAGCAGTATCAAGAACGACACGCCAATTGTTGACTCTGTCGTTGTAGGAATTGCAACAAATAGAGAAATACTCAGGTCCCGAATAGTAGATAGAGTGGAGCGTATGCTCGATGGGGGTGTTGTAAAAGAAACACAAGAACTAATGACTAAATACAGCCTATTCGATGAGCCGTACTTGGGTACGATATATCCGTTTGTGGCTAGTTTAATGTCAAAGGAGCTTACTCGTGAAGAGGTTGTCGAGAAAGCGGCTACTCAAGACTGGCGGTTAGCCAAGCGACAGATGACCTGGTTTCGACGCGACCCCTTTATGATGTGGTGCGACCTGGAGTCTGCTGAACACTATCTTTCACGCCACCTGGTGGACAAGTAAAGACTATGATACAATTTTTATAGATATGAAAAGAGTATTTTAAGATGATTGACGCACTTTTTGGCTCAAAGACTAGAGTGAAACTACTCCATTTGTTCATGAACAACCCCGGAAAAGCTTTTTATGTACGCGAAATCACTCGCTTGATTGATGAGCAAATTAATTCCGTCCGTCGGGAGCTTGCTAACATGCTCTCTGTAGGCATCATCACCTCTGATAGCGCTGACAATAAGCTGTATTATGAGGTGAACCAAAATTATGAACATTTTGCACCGATGAGGCAGATATTTGCCGGGGCAAAAGATGCGAAAAATAAGGTTAAGCCATCTAAGGCCGGCAAGGACTTGCCTGCCTGGCATGCTGATGTCAATAAATTGCCAGGGCTAAGGGTGGCAATAGCTGCCGGGGTATTGGTCAGGGGTTCAGCTAGCCAAGTAGACCTACTGCTAGTAGGAAATATTCCTCAGGCAAAAATTAAACCACTCATCAGTAAGATTGAAAAGGCCGAAGGGCGAGAGTTGAACTATACGATGTTGTCGTACAATGATTTTTACTATAGGTTGAGTGTGAGAGATAAATTTGTTACGGAAATAATTAGTAGTGCATGTTCTGTTTTGGTGGATACTGAGGGTGTGCTGTCAAGTCGAGAGGAGGAGTAGATGTTCGACATAGAGTACAAAGGAGCTAATGCTGTAGTTTTTACAACAAAGAAAACACGGATAGTGTTTGACCCGAAGGTGTCATTGGCTGGTGGAAAGGATGTTCCGGTCGCCGATGATGTCGAGGTGGTGACAGAGGATAGATTTGTTGTTGAGAAAGGTTCTCCGCGGTTATTGTTCCGTGGGCCTGGTGAATACGAGGTTGGTGAGGTGTCTATCAAGGGGGTGCCTGCTCAGAGGCATATCGATACCGAAGAGCAGACCAAGCAGGCGACCATCTACAGGGTGGTGATTGGTGATATTCGGATGGCAGTGATTGGTAATGTGGCCCCTAAGTTGGACGAAGTTCAGCTTGAGGAGCTTGGCGTGGTTGACCTGGTGGTTATACCAGTTGGCGGTGGAGGCTATACTTTGGATGCGACTGATGCATCGACAATTGTGAGGCAGATTGAGCCTAGGGCGGTAGTGCCAGTGCATTATGCAGACAGCAGTTTACGATATGAGGTTCCTCAAGAGGACATAGAAGTTTTCGTTAAGGAGCTTGGCGCAGGTATTATCGAGCCTGGTCCGAAGTTTAGGATTAAGGGCGACTCGAGTATCCCCGAGCAGTTGACTATCATTCAAGTAGCTAGAAGCTAGCAATTTTGTGATCCGGATTTTCTAGAGGTTATAAAATTTAAAACACCTCAGTTTTATGAGAAAACTGAGGTGTTTTTTGGAGTCTTTTGCCCTATAATGCTTTGGCTTTTGCCTTAACCCCTGGCTGAATTAACCCTTTCTTTTTTAGTGTGCGGATCGCTTGAGTGCTGACAGTTAGGGATACTTTTTGGCCGTCCACTACAAGAGTCTTTTTTTGTAGGTTTGGTTTAAATCTTTTAGGGGTGCGGTGCTGAGAGAAGCTGACATTTTTGCCAGTTTGAGCACCCTTTCCAGTAATTTCACATCGTGAAGCCATAATTTCCTCGTTAATTTAGTGTTGTCAATCTTAAGTATTGTAGCGATATTTGCTGGATTAGTCAAGGTGGTATAATGGTAAAGTATGGGTTTTGCATATATAGCGATAGTTTTGGGTGTGATTTTAGTGTCGATGACGCTTCATGAGGCGATGCACGCTTTTATGAGCTATTTTCTGGGGGATGATACGGCTAAGGCCCAAGGGCGGTTGACTTTAAATCCACTAAAGCATATCGATCCTATCATGACCGTCGCGTTGCCCGTGATGCTGGCGATAATGGGCATGCCAATTTTTGGTGGCGCAAAACCTGTTCCTTTCAATCCAAATCGTGTGAGGTACGGTGAGTGGGGAGCGGCGATGGTAGCATTAGCTGGACCTCTGACAAACTTGCTCATAGCTTTTCTGGTTTTTGGAGTCGGTGCGATCACTGGCGTGATATCCGCTGGGGTGATGATTGATAGTAGTTCTCTAGCGGGGCAGATAGTCCAGACAGCAGTATTAGTTAATTTAGGCTTTTTCATATTTAACATGTTGCCAATTCCACCACTGGACGGGTCGCGGTTATTGTACGCTTTAGCTCCAGAGGGAGCTAGACGAATTATGGAGCAAATTGAGCGATACGGTATCATCTTTATCTTCATCATTGTTATGATGGGGTCTGGGGTGGTGATGCGGATAATGAATGTTTTTCTAGATTTCTTCACAATGATTTTTCGTTTGTAGCATGGTATAATAAAGATGCCCCAGGCGGGCGCTAGGCGCACATGATTTTCCTAACATCATGTGATAGGGAGCTTCAATGGTCTACTACCGTGGTAGTATTCTGCGAGCACCCACCTTGCATTTATGCGGGGAATATCACGTGCCTAGTAAACGCCTGGGGTTTTTGGATGATACAATAGACATATCGGGGCGTGGCGCAGTCTGGTAGCGCGCACGGCTGGGGTGAGAAGCGCCAGTGGCGCTTCGCAAGGAAATCTTCCGATGGCGACTGGTTCGCCAATCGTGAAGTTTCGGGGTCGCGGGACGTGACCGTGAGGAACCGAACGGCCTCAGGGTTTTAGCTGGTTTAGGTGCTACAATAGACATATCGGGGCGTGGCGCAGTCTGGTAGCGCGCACGGCTGGGGGCCGTGAGGTCGCTGGTTCAAGTCCAGTCGCCCCGACCAGGGTTGGGATTATGATTCAAAGAATTTCAGTTAGAGTACGGGTGATAAGCGGCAACAGGGTATTGTTGATGCGTCGGGCCGATGGCCGAGATTCGATACTCGGAAAATACGAGCTTCCCGGTGGTCGCATCAAGGGTCAAGAGCAACCTGAGAGCACGGCTAAGCGCTATTTAGCATCTCATGCTGGCATCGAGAGAACAGTTCACTTACAGCTTGAGGACGTCATCACCTATATCGACAAGGATGATCGCAATATCCAATACGCAGTGATTGTTTATCGAGCGGTGATCGGCAAGACTAAGCGCCTGATCAAGCCGACAGGGAGATATGATAAGTATGTCTGGTATACCTTCGGGCGGATAGATCTGTCGGAGATGACAGATGTTAGTCGTCAAGTGCTAGGGGCGTCGCCTTTACCGGTGGCCGAATCGGTGATTTTGCCAGAAAAGCCTCGCAATAGTGAGCAGGGAGTGGTTGTCTATACAGACGGTGGCTCTAGGGGCAATCCTGGTCCGTCGGCGGCTGGCTATGTGATTATCGACAGGGGTGAGATTATCGATCAAGGCGGTGAATACCTGGGCATCACTACTAACAACCTGGCGGAATATCATGGCGTTAAGCTGGCCTTAGAGTCGGCACTGAGGCTAGGTATTGACTCGGTTGAGCTACGCGCAGATAGTATGTTGGTAGTCAATCAACTAAACGGCATCTACAAGATCAAAAATCGAGAACTTTGGCCGGTCAATGAGCTAATTCGAGAATTGATAGGTCAGTTCAAAAAGATAAAATTTACTTATGTACCTCGAGAGATGAATCAGTTGGCAGACGGTATGGTCAATCGCACTCTCAATCGTCGTCGCAGTATGCAACGCAAGATTGGCCATGGGGTTAGTCGAAGTATGGTATAATTTCGGTGGTAGCTTGCTAGGTGGTCGCCCCCTCACTACTTTGTTTAGATGAAGCTTTGTTGCGCTATCGAAGATTTGAATAAAGTGGTGAGGGGGAGGAAAGTCCGGGCAGTACAGGACGATGGCAGTCGCTAACGGCGACCGGGGGTAACCCTAGGGAAAGTGCCACAGAAACGAAACTACCCCGATGCTACGGTGTCCGGGAAAAGGTGAAATGAGTGAGGTAAGAGCTCACAGTTCGCTATGGTGACATAGTGAAGAGGTAAACCCTGCCTACTGCAAGGAGATTTGCATAAAGAGCGGTCCGCTCGCAGATCGATAACCGCTTGATTTGTCTGGTAACAGGCAGACTAGATAGATGACCATCCACGACAGAACCCGGCTTATCGGTGATCTACCACTAAAAAAC
>CAZAOX010000026.1:6066-7920 GCA_964486985.1 uncultured Candidatus Saccharibacteria bacterium | reverse complement strand
ACCCTGATGGGCGTAAGCAAGGTTCTAAGAACGTGTCCACTATTGTTCGTAAGCTACTAGAGCAAGACGCAAAGGACGGACTACTCTCTAGTGCCGACCCAACAGAACTGGCTAACGGTAAACCTACCTCATACGCTCAAGCAATGGTGTTAGCTATGATCAAGAAAGCTCTTGAGGGCGACATAAGAGCCGTCAGATGGCTTGCAGATCGTCAAGACAAGAGTTACATCACTGACGATAAAACAAACTTCTTTAATAAGCCTACGCTGGTTATTGAGGTTGTGAAGTCAGACAAATCAACAGTGGGTTAACACTGGTGCTGTTCACTTTTCGATGATAAAAAAGTTGGTGCTATTGTACACATAATTTTTTCGGCAAAATATGCTTGAACTTATCGCAAAAAATAGCCATGAAGTATTGACAAACCGCTTCTGCTTCTGTATAATTAAAGATGGAACGTACCACACCAGATTGTTTTAAGTAGTAGACTTGAAGCCGTCTGACCTGGTACGTTCTTTTGATTTCAGGTCAGACACACTTGTTTACGGCTCTCTCGGTGGGGGTTCGGCAATAAGCCGTTCTCGTGGTTCAAGAGAGAACCAACGTGGCACCACAGCTCATTATCAGTGTTAAAGAAATGAAAAAGCTTTTAGGGGCAGACGGTAAGGACATGACAGATTACCAAATAGAACATCTGATTATGACACTTACCGAGAGCAGTAGCATGTTACTCAATCAAAAAATGGTTCCAAAAACTTAGCGGGTCTATTATACTATTTAGGTATGGGTAGCAATGATCAAATCACACGTTATGCAGTCGCTTATATCCGTATTTCAGACCGTAAGCAAATAGAGGGTGAAAGTCCTGTAACTCAACGCAAAGTCATTGAACAATACGCTCGTGAAAACAATATAAAGATTGTTGAGTGGTTCTTCGATGAAGCTAAGTCAGGCAAAAATACTGACCGTGCCGAGCTACAAAATCTACTAAAATTCGCTACCAAAAATGCCAACAAGATAGACCTCGTACTTGTCTACCGTCTTAATCGTAGCTCTAGGGACGCCATGTCTTATTACTCTAGTGTCAAGGCAATACTAGCGGGTAAAGGTATCGGTATACGATCAGCTAGTGAGCCTATGGTAGACGATACGCCTATAGGTCGCTTTCTTGAGGGCGTTATTGTCTTAAACGGTCAGCTTGATAACGAGATTAAAGGCTCTACGACCACTGACAATATGCGTTCATTGGCAATGCAAGGCTACTGGCAACATGGTCCGTTATTAGGGTACGAGAAGCATACAATCCATAATGATGTCGGCAAACCACGTCCTACCCTCAAGCCTGACGCTACGGCACCACTGATTATCAAGTTACTAAACCGTTTCGGTGAGGGTGATATTAACCCTATGCAGCTACACCGTTACGCCGTTGATGAGCTAAAAATTAAAACCAAACCGTATACCAAAAAGGACGGCACGAGAGTACCACCTAAACTTATCGGTAAGAACGGTATTTATCAGATGCTAAAGCGTCCTGAATACGCTGGATATGTTCACGACAAGTTCACTAATTACGAGCTAGTAGAGGGCAAGCATGAAGCCCTGATAAGCAAAGAGCTGTATGAGCATAACCAGAAGCTCTTAAACAAAAAAGTAAAAGTCAAAGAAACCTACTCGAAACATAACCCAACTTACCCGCTTAAAGAGGTATTGCTTTGTATTGGTTGTAATAAGCCGTTATATGGCTCTGCTCCAAAAACTGGTGGCGGTAAGAGTAATTCTGCGAGATACCATTGTTACCGTAAAGGCTGCGAAGAAGTGAATAAACGCTCTCTAGGTATCGGTGAAACACAT
>CAZAOX010000026.1:0-6039 GCA_964486985.1 uncultured Candidatus Saccharibacteria bacterium | reverse complement strand
GCAAGCCGCTAAAGAGAATGAACGCATTAACGATAAGGTTAAAGCACAGCGTGACGTTATGAGCGATATTGCTGATACACGCTTAAACGCTATTGAGGACAGACTACTCGAAAAGGACGAGAAGCGTAAGAGTGAGCTATCAGAGCTTATAGAGCGTCTTGATAACCGTAAACTAGACGCTAAAGATAAGTTAGATGAACTAGAAGCCCAACAAACCGTACAGGAATCCAAGATTACTTACGCCATTAACCACATGCACGACATAGCCAAACAGTGGCTAGACGCAGATTATGACCTACGAGTAAGGTTCCAAACCATGCTGTTCCCAGAGGGTACGACATTTGACATGACTACCATGCACTTTGGAACCGAGAAAATTAGCCCACTTTACAGATACGCAGCCAACAAAAAAGACCTTTCAGAACCTGAAAAGTCTTCTTTGGTGACCCCACCGGGAATCGAACCCGGGTTGCCAGGATGAGAACCTGATGTCCTAACCGCTAGACGATGGGGCCCCATGCAACATACTGCTAAGATATTATACCATAGCACTACACAAACCTTGCGCTTTTTGCTACTTTGACCCATAATGACACATAGTTATGGACAAGGTGGGCCAACAAACACTGCCACAAGCAATAAGTCGCTTTTGGCTCAAGAGACTATGTGAAATATCTTTACTAGCGAGCCTGATAGTGCTGGCCCTATTTACCTGGGCAAGGTTTATACCAACAGGTCATAATTTCTCTATAGGAATTGTCATAGATGACATTGCAGCAGGAACCGCAGCGATAGCGTCTGTAGCCTCACTGATCATCTACTTCTGGCTACCCAAGTCGCATTCCTATTTAACCGCTCTAGTGGTTTATTCTCTTCTGTCTGCAATGGTCGTAAGCGTCATACTGACAAGTGGCGGTGTTGCATCTCCTTTTGTTGGTATCTGGCCAGCTCTTGCGATTTTTGCTAATTTTTTTGGCAATTACGTCATGCTTTTGATGGCTCTAGTCGCGATTTCATCAGTGGGGCTTTACCATTTTCAAACTGGCCTAGATCTACCACTGCTGATTATCCATCTTATTTTCAGCTTATTACCTCTAGTTTTTAGCGCTATGCTCTGGCAAAAAAAGTCTGAAAAAAAGCGAAAAAACTCTTTTAGCGAGCTAGCAGACAAATTAAGCTTTGCTGAAGGAAAATCAGATATCGTCATCAATACCATTGACGACGGGGTAGTCGCTATCAACAAATCTGGGGCTATAGACCTACTCAATCCGGCGGCCCAAACCCTGACTGGGTGGGACAGCAAGGAGGCCCTAGAGCTAGACTGGCGTAGCGTTTTAAAGATCGTTAACGTTGAGGGCCGTGAGCTAACCGAGCTCGACAATCCTATAGCTCAAGCTATCGAAAATAACCACTCTGTCCACAGTGAAAAGTACTTCCTTCAAACCCCAAGTGGCAAAAAAAGACTGGTGTCAATCGTAGCCTCGCCAATTAGCCAAAATAGAGATGGTGTCATCGTAGTCATCAGAGATATCACTAAAGAAAAAGCCGAAGAGCGTGAACAGGCAGAGTTTATATCTACAGCAAGTCACGAGATGCGCACGCCTGTTGCTTCGATAGAAGGATACCTAGGGCTAGCACTTAACCCTGCTACTGCGACAATTGACGAGAAGGCTAGGGACTTCATCACAAAGGCCCACGAATCGGCCAGGCACCTAGGGGAGCTATTCCAAAATCTCTTAGATATCACCAAGTCCGAGGACGGTCGCCTAAAAAATGAGCCTCAAGTCATCGACGTAACAGCTACAACTAACGATATATTTGAAGGTTTTGCCCATTTAGCGGCAGAAAAACAGTTGCGGTACTTTTTCAAACCAAGCCCATCTCTTGATAATGACGGCTCCGAAAGACGTCTCCAGCCTGTCTTTTATGCTCACGTTGACCCTAATCATTTTCGTGAAGTCATCTCAAATCTTATCACTAACGCCATCAAGTACACCCCAAAAGGCGATGTCCTGGTTGACATAACTGGTGATGACAAAAGCATAACTATAAGTGTCGAAGATAGTGGTGTTGGTATCCCCGCTGAAGATATTCCTCATTTATTCCAGAAATTTTATCGAGTAGACAACTCTGATACTAGAGAAATTGGTGGAACTGGCCTAGGTCTATTTTTGTGTCGAAAACTAGCCGAGACAATGGGTGGCCACCTAAGAGTTGAAAGCACTCATGGACAGGGGAGCACCTTTTTCCTTGACATCCCTCGTCTAGGCCATGAAGAGGCTATGGACAAATTAAACAAGCTGGCAGAAGAACCTGTACCTATAATTAAGCAAGATAGGCCCGCGCTCGAAGATGCAGAGCTGAATGATAGTCACGGTGTAGACATTTTCGATATAGCCAATCCCACTACACAGTCGCAACAGACTATTGCACCTGTTGATGCACCACCTACACAAGAACCCCCGCTAATGGCGCCTCAGCAACAAACTCCTGCCCCGGTAGCTACGCAAATGCAACCACACCAAGTAGCAGAAAACCCTCATCCAAGCTCAGCCAGCCAACATCATCAAATAGCTCCGATAGCGAGCGAACCGCAAACATCGCCGTTGCCCCAAGCCCTCACCACAAAAACGTTGGCGGATATAGAAGCATCTGTTGCTAGGGGTGAACAAGCGGGCTTACATAGTCAAAACCAAACCACTCAGGTATTACCCACTCATCCACCAACTAGCGATACTCAGCATCAAAGAAGTGATTTTACTGTCCCGCCACGAAATAACGTGTAGTTTGAGCATAAGTGCTATGGCTTTTTCGCCAGACCTCATATATAGTAAGTAATAGTTATGACAAAAGTTTTATTAGTCGAAGATGACAAGAGTTTGCGTGAAATATATGGCGTTCGACTCTTGGCTGAGGGCTACGACATCGTTTCAGCGGGGGATGGCGAAGAAGCTCTGGCTATGGCAATCAAAGAACGCCCCGCACTGATAGTTAGTGACGTTATGATGCCCAAGATATCTGGGTTTGACATGCTAGACATCCTCAGGTCTACCACTGAAACAAAAGACATCAAAGTGATTATGATGACCGCGCTCTCCTCGGAAGACCAACGGCAGAGAGGGGAGTCTTTAGGCGCAGATAGATACCTAGTGAAATCTCAAGTAGGTATAGAGGATGTTGTTCGGGCGGTCCATGAAGTTCTAGGTGATCTGCCTGGTATGACTCCTGCGGCACCACCAGCCCAAGCAAGCGCACCAACAGACGGTACACAGCCAAACATGCCTCAGCCCGCACCCGCTCCAGCACCCCAAACAGTCGCTACTACACCTAGTGCCCCTGCACCACCGATAACCCCTGATAGCCCAGCACCCACAGCAGTAACCAGTCAGCCACTACCAACACCTTCAACGGGTGCTAATCTGCCTCAGCCAACGGCGCCTTTCTCTTCATCGACGCCACGCCCCAATAGTCTAGGTGACCGCACGATTCAACCACTGCAAAACTCTAATGATGCGCCAACTGATTTTTCAGAACTCATCAATCAAGAACTAGCTTCGGCCGGTCCTGCGCCCGCCCCGGTGGCCAACGACGACAACCCGCAACTAGCCACCGACTCCAATGTGGTAGCTGAAAGCCAGCAAAGACCAGATATCGCAGACCTATCACCATCCCAGCAGCCAGCCGATAGCGTTCAGCCACAAGCTACACCTCAGCAGACAACGGCTATTCCTACACAGCCAGCAATTCCAGAAGCATCCGCTCCAATGAGCAGCGACCCAGCAGAAGTACCTCACCAAGTGGCAGAAACAGCCCCTGGCGCAGCTCCAGTACCGCCTCAGCAACAGTGATGCACGCCATAGATCAACCACCGAAGGCATTGAGACTGAACAAATATCTAGCCTCCTCTCTAGGAGTGTCGCGACGCCAAGCTGATGAACTTATCCAGTCAGGGCAAGTTGAAATTAACGGTAAGCAAGCTCAAATAGGGGATAAGGTGACGAAAAACGATAACGTCACTTATAGAGGTGCCAACGCCTCACCTAAAGAGCTCCAATTAATAATTCTCCATAAACCCACAAATTATGTATGCTCTCGAAAGCGCCAGGGAAAAACACCTACGATATACGACCTTCTTCCGAAAGATCTGCATCACTTAAACCCCGTCGGCAGGTTAGATAAAGATAGTTCTGGTATCATACTGCTAACAAATGATGGCGATTTCGCCCACCAGATGACACACCCTTCGTTCGGTAAAGTAAAACGCTACCTAGTCACGCTCGACAAGGACCTAGAACCGCTCCACCACCAGATGATTAACGACCGCGGTATCAACCTAGAAGACGGCAAGAGCCAGATGACGCTATCACGACAATACGATGACGACAGTCGAAGATGGATTGTCGAAATAAGCGAAGGTCGCAACCGCCAAATTAGACGCACTTTTAGCGCCCTTGGCTACACCGTCACAAAGCTTCATCGGACCAACTTTGGCCTTTATGCACTGGGTGATATAAAGCGCGGAGATTGTCAATCTATAGATATTGCATAAATAGTATATTTCAAAAATATCTATTCAATATCTAGTAATATTTGTCAAAAATGCTATAATTATCAAGATATGGCAAAAAACCTTCCAACAGTTGCGATCATCGGCCAGGCGAATGTCGGCAAAAGTTCGCTATTTAATCGACTCGTCCGTTCCCGACAGGCCATCGTCGCTCAAGAAGCTGGCACGACCAGAGATAACGTCATCGGCAAAGTCACTTACTATCGTAGTCACACAGCTGACAGTCGAGATACCGAATCTCCAGCACAACCTGCAATCCAAGCCTCGTCAGAGGCCTGGCGTGAAGCCGTTGGGAATGATTTCGCTAGCGAGACTACCGACAGCGCAAAACAAAACACCGCCGAATTCTGGCTAGTCGACACTGCCGGTCTGAAAACTCCCGAGGACGACTTCGAAGCCACCATCCAAGAACAGATCGACGAAGCTGTCATCTCCGCCGATGTCATCATCGTCATGGTTGACAGCACTCTGTATCCTAGCGACGCCGACCGTTTAGTCGCCAAAAAAGCTCTCAAAAGCCACAAACCAGTCATCCTCCTAACTAACAAAGTTGACCTCAAAGGTAGTCTGCCAACTGACGAATTTAAGAGACTCGGCATCAAAACCATCATTCGCACTTCTGCCGAACACAACCAAGGCATCTCCGAATTACTAGACCACATCGCCGAGATCATCCCACCAGCCACCGAAACTCCCGACGACGAAATCATCCGCGTAGCCCTGATCGGCCGACCAAATGTCGGCAAAAGCCACCTATTCAACACCCTAGCCGGCAAACAGCAGGCTGTTGTCGCCAATATTGCCGGCACCACTCGTGACCTCAACCGCATCAACATACGCTACCAAAAAAAATCCATCGAACTAATTGACACCGCTGGCATCCGCCGACAGGGCAAGCAAGAGACTGGCATCGAAAAGTTTTCCGTTCTTCGAACTATGCAGGCCATCAACGAAGCCGACGTCTGCTTGCTACTAATGGACGTCAACGAGCTCAACACTCAACTCGACCAGCGACTAGCTGGCATCATCGACGAAGCAGGGAAGGGGCTAGTCCTCGTCGTCAGCAAATGGGACAGCGTGATTGACAAGGACGCCTACACTAGAGATGAATTAGCTCCACAAATCAGCTATCACTTCAAATTCATCCCTTGGGCACCACTGATATTCACCAGCTCCGTCACTGGCCAAAACGTCACCAAACTATTCGACCTCGCCCTCGACATCTACAATCGCCGCCGCCAAGACATCAAAACTCGCAAACTCAACGACCTCCTCCAAAAAGCCATCGTCTCCCATCCGCCAGCCGGCCTCAAAAATACTCATCCAAAATTCCGCTACATCGTCCAAACCGACACCGCACCACCATGGTTCGTCATCTACGGCTCAAACCTCAAATTCATCCACTGGAGCTACAAACGCTACCTAGAACGAACCATCCGCGAAGCCTTCGACTTTGCCGGCACCCCTATAAA
>CAZAOX010000025.1:7130-8194 GCA_964486985.1 uncultured Candidatus Saccharibacteria bacterium | reverse complement strand
CGAAAAACTGACGTTATTCATCAGACTCTTCGACCCAAATGACTTCTCAGTAATATGCACGTCAACAATCACTTGTTTATTGTATATCATCAGAGCCGTTTACCGGCCAATTAGCTTGTAAATACGGTGTAGTTGTGTGGTCATCAATCGAAAGTTGGTGGCCCAGAGACAAATAACAAAAAGAGTAGCGGTTAGCTCATCCGAGCCCTAAAGGTTATTGGCCTGGGGCCTGGTCTATTCTGGCCCACTCCATGCTCCTTGTGGGATATGTAGTAGCTGTTGCATTTTTTACCACGAAGAACCTGGCGGAGGGGTTGCGCTCATTTCGTGCACCCCGACCCGCCAAAACCCGTGAGCCCGGGGTGGAATAATTCACCCCGGGCTCCGGCTCGAATCAGACACTTATAATTAGTCTAATCTAAGCGCCACCTCAGCAGCTGCAAGGCTCAAGCTCCCCATGCCACCATCTATCGCCCGACGCCTCTCCTCAACTGCCTTACGAAGCTCACCCGCAGCAGCCGCTTGAGCCTCTATGCCAGCAGCCAGCTCGGCCACTTCGGCAGGCGACACACTACCGCCACCCAGGTGATGTTTTACAAATTGTACCACCTTCCCGTTATTTGCATTCACATGAGCCCCCAACTCCGCTCTAACCGCTTCACGCATAGCTGCCAGCATCGGATCTAGTGGGTCTTCTAGCTCAAACAACTTCACATCCTGTGCACCAGCTCCATCCCCAGAAGCGAGCTCATCAGCTAAATTCTTGTAGCGTTCAGCAGTGGATCGCACCAGTGCTTTAGCTGCAGCAATAGTAGCCTTACCTCTTGCGTCAGCAATACGAATACAGTCGCGGTTGAGAGTCGCTGCAACTAGCTGATCAATCTTGACCTTGTGCTCTGGCGCCATGACAGATACATCATATGCCTCATAGCCAGCCTCGAGCGCAAAATAACGTCGTATATGGTCTACCGCCTTACCCATTTCAACACCGACCGAATAGGGAATATTCTTCCCGAGGATGAACACCCGTATACTACCCGGCAGTTTAGCAAAATACTGCATTT
>CAZAOX010000025.1:2726-7120 GCA_964486985.1 uncultured Candidatus Saccharibacteria bacterium | reverse complement strand
CGCGTAGTGCAGTCGTGGAGACTTCCTTCCCGCTCTTTTTATTCCATGTCGCAAACTCCGACATATTTTTCCAGTCGCCCTGCTGAAGCCCCCATTCGTAAGCTTCAATTGTTGCCATTGCGTTTCGCTCCTTTGGTGGAGCGCTATGGATATTGTCAGCACGTTGTAATTGGATAATATCCCATACGGTACTGACTTTTGCCATTCTGGTCGGCAAAGTCTGACCTTCAGGAAGTTTTTCTTCTTGTATTAGCTCTTCAAATGCTTGATGTCGACTATGACCTGCCACAATCAGATAGTAGCTACCGTCCTCTTGACGATTAGCCGCGAGGTCATCAATGAAGGAGTTCGACCCCTATAGTTTATTTACGAATGCAATATATTGAGTAAGCAGCTCCTCGGAGACGTGGGCCGATATTGGCTCGTATAACAGCCCCTCTGCCATAATACTGGCCTTCAACTCACTAGTAACAGGGTTCCGTTCGCCTCTTATCTGGGCGAGTTTGACATAGTCGCCGACCGGTAGTTCAATAATCTCAAAACGATTTACCGGATCGTAGTTATGACCACTATCAACAAGCTCTACCCTCGCACTGGGGCCTATCTGTTCACGAGTATGCATATAACATAGTATACCCACTAATTTAGCCATGCTACAAGCGATTTAGCGTTGTACTAATTTACCAAAACCACCACATCTAGCGTACTCATACTCCTAATGCTTGCTCAAACATCCATGTAGCAATATACTCACACGGTATGAATGCTGAGAGGGCGAGGGCGACTTTTACGCCCGAACAGATGGTAGACTCAAGTAGGGATGGGGGGTTTAAGGTTATTCCCAACTACGCCCGGATCGATCATGTACTAGGCACCCTCCTTTATCAACTACGAGACAGGGCGTTCCCATTTGATCAGCCCAACGCCATCACTCCCCAAAATCCCATACATCTCCCACGAAACGGTGAGATCACCAATGGACATGAAAACTTCAATCCTAAAGCCGCTGCACAGTTTTGGTTTGCAGTCTGCTATTACATGCGTGGCACCATCGACTCAAACTATGCAACCACCCAGATGTCGGCTCTCTACGAAAAGCACCCCACCATATTTGACCCGTCAGTTGCTATGCATATGGAGCCTGCCAACTTGCAATTTCTACTCGACGCCCACAAGCTCTCCATCCATAGCGACCAGGTGGCAAGGCACTGGATCGCCAATGCAGAAAGATTGGTTGAGCTATACGATGGTGACCCTCGACTAATATTCAAAGACGTAAAGGACTACGATACATTAAAAAGTAGGGTTCAAAACAAAGGTAAAAACGGGTTTATCGGCTTTCAAGAAAAAATGACTAGCATGTGCTCGGCTATTTCTATATGGCAGAAGAGCTGGTAGATTACGTCGACATACCACTCCCTACAGACTTTCATGTACTTCGCATGTGCATATCCCAAGAGATGATCACCTTTGAGCTGCCGGAGGGCCAGTCGCATATCGACATAACAAAAACCACTGAGGCACTTCGAGGAATCTTGCTTGATTATGGCCTGCGACACGGTGTTTCAATGATTGAGCTATGCGACTGCCTCTGGGTGTTTTCTAGAGTGGCCTGCTCAAACTCACCGACCAACACCCTATTGCAAACAGGCCCCGACAGAGGACGAAGCACCGACCTCAGACCAGCCCTAGCCAGCTGGGAAAACGCCACACCGAGCCAGATTCAATCATATCTTGATAGCTGCGGCCGGTGTCCTTTGCTTGAAACATGCGCCCACAATGTGCCCAGTAAACGCTATTACAAACAGGGTATAATCAATGCCGCCGACCCCAAGACTCACCCAAATGTCCGGCTCGAAGAGCCTCTCTTTGAGTACTCCATCCATGACCAGCCTGCGCCACCGCTACACAAGCTTGACGTCGCTGAAGCTAACAAGAGTACAGAGCGACGAAAACGCTTAGCGACTATACAGAGATTAGCACATCCTGCACTGCTCAGTCTAAACCCCGACCAACACCTAGCCATCACCGACACCCGAGTCTACACCAAAGACCCCGATGCCACCAAGCCTCGTTCACCATTCACCGACGAAGAGGTGGAGACCGCCCTCGGACCCAATCCAACCCCGGAAGAACTAGCCAATATCCGACCATATCGAGTGCCTCCACCTCAGCCATCTCTTTGGTAATCTGCTATAATACACCCAGTGAAGAAAAAGCCCCAAACTACCCCAAAAGCCATAGTCAACCGTCGTGCGCGGTTTGATTACCAATTGGGGGAGGAGATTGTGGCCGGCATCATCCTGACTGGTCCGGAGGTTCGAGCCGCCAGGGAAGGGCACGTCCAATTAAAAGGTTCGTTCGTTAGCCTACGCAACAATGAACTATGGCTCAACAACGCCAGCTTTTCTCTCCGTCTCAACCAAAAAGGCCAAGAAAGCCCCCGTGCAGTTGACACTACTCCCCGAAAACTTCTCGCCAGCCGTAAGCAGATTGACAAACTCATAGAATCTAAGCAACAGGGCATGACAATAGTTCCCATCAAACTACTAACTCAAGGAAAATACATCAAACTAGTTATCGCTACGGCCAAAGGTAAAAAACTCTATGACAAACGACAAACAATCAAGCGTCGTGACCAAGACAGAGACACTAGGCGCCTGCTCGCTCGCTAACAATTTTTTCGTATAATTTTTCTAACTTACGCACCTGTCGTCGCTCTGTATAGCAAGCGGCTTTCTTTTTGCTAGCCTCGCCAAACTTCTGTCTTTTTGTGGGACTTTTGAGCAAGCTGGTTACTTTTCTGGCAACATCAGTCGCGTTATTGTTCGCATAGTAGCCATTTACACCATCTTCAAACACTTCCGATAAATTCCTATCTATCAACACTATCGGCTTTCTGGCGTGCGCTGCTTCGTGGAGCACCCAACCCTGAGTATCTTTTAGTGACGGGAAGGTAAATACATCCATCGCTGCGTAGGCAACGCCTAATTCCTCTCGGGGGAGTGCGCCAGTAAACACAATACGTTCTGGATAACGAGACGCTTTGGCCATCGCTTCTAGCTCTTCACGAAAATCAAAATCGCCAACAAATAACAATTTCGCTTTTGGGCGCTCGCGTCCGATATAGTCCATGGCTTTTATTAAAACAGGTAAGTTTTTTTCTTCACCCAAACGCCCCACAAAGCCGTACACCTCATCACTCACGCTCAGACCCCATTGAGCCCTAAACTCATCTAGTGCACTCCTGGAGGGAGCAGGGATGGCATTGACACCACTTGGCATCAATTCAATATCATACTCATAATCATCAGTCTGCCAACTATAAAGTTGGTCTAAACTTTTTCTACTCAAAGCAATCACTGCATCTGCCTTGCTATAAAGCATCGTCATCGCCTTTGAAATTATCTCTCTATTCCATTTAGTTGCTCCTAGCCTTGGACGGTGCAACTTGATAATCTCTTTGATATCCTGACCGTCAAGCTTAACGCTAAATGGAAAAACAATTCCTACCAGAGCAAGCGACCCAGGTAGTACACTCGGATAATGCTCAACAAACTCATAAAGGTCTGTGCTGTGCTGGATAACTAACGGTATGTCGTGCTTAACGGCTGCGTTTATGCCGAGCAAACCGACCTGGGAGGGTGTAAATATATGGACGACATCGAGCTCCAGGCTTTTTATTTTCCGTAGCATCTTAGGTGGGAAAAATAGAGTAAAATCAAAATCATCAAAAAAGCCGCTTCGAAAACTTGGTAGGCGAATTATTGACTCGTCATCTACGTGCTCGTACTTATGCCTTGTTGGCAAAATCGTCCTAGCAGGACAAAAAACATAAACCTCATGCCCGTCAGCTTCGAGATTGTTCTTTAGAGACTCCACTACAAAAGTGATGCCATTAATCGATGGCCGATAAGTATCAGTAAATAGTCCAACACGCATACGTTGTTTATTATTATACCATGTTTCATCATGATATACTGACAACTGATCATGTCAAACTCTCGCACTCCCTTAAATATAGCTATTGCCATAGACGATTTCTACCCTGCGTCTGGGGGGATTGGCCGGTCGGTAGAGACTCAAATCAATGAACTAGCTCGCCTTGGCCATAGCGTTACACTTATATCTCCAAAACACTATCTCGCACAGCCTAAAAACGCCCGCTCCGTCGTCGTTCCTTCTTTCTACCTGCCCAAAACTCCCTCCCATATGTGCATCATAAGATATGACTACGCACTAGCCAAGAAAATCTCCTCAACAAATAAATTTGACATCATCCACAGCCAAACAGAACGCGGAGCCTTGGTCCTCGCAGCAAAAATTGCTAAACTCCAAAATATCCCTCACACCCACACGTTCCACACCAACCTGGCGGGTACTCATGACAGCAG
>CAZAOX010000025.1:2243-2698 GCA_964486985.1 uncultured Candidatus Saccharibacteria bacterium | reverse complement strand
CTCTTGTACGGCCAGCTATTAAACGAACTGGTCAGGTGCTAAATGGTAGCAAAATATCGAAAAAGCTAGACAGTGCACAGCAACAAAGCCCCTTCATGCAAGCACTAGACTGGAGGTCGCTAGCTATAACTGCTGAACATGTCGATGCCTTCGCTACACCAGCCAAATTTATGGAAGAAAATATCCGTCGATCAATGACGACTACCGCTACCGTCAGTGCAATCATCCCAACTGGCGTCAACCCCGATCTATCCAAAGCTATACGCAAAATCCGTAAAATGAATCGTTCAGGAGAGCTACGTTTCCTCAGTGTATGCAGACTCTCAAAAGAAAAGCGGGTTGATGCTATAGTGCAAGCTTTTTTATTAGCTGACATTCCTGGTAGTCACCTAGACATCGTCGGCCAAGGCGATCAGTTGAAGGAGCTGAAACGTCTTCAGCAGGAGAATGAACGG
>CAZAOX010000025.1:0-2233 GCA_964486985.1 uncultured Candidatus Saccharibacteria bacterium | reverse complement strand
TAGCATCCACTTCCATGGACATATCGCAAGCACCAAACAATTAGCGAATCTCTATGTTAACGCAGATGTATTTGTCCTTGGGTCGCACCACTTTGACACTCAAGCTATCTCTATAGCAGAAGCTGTAACTGCTGGCTTGCCAGTTATTTATTGCGATAAGCGCCTGAGTGTAGGTGTTACGCCTAGCAATAGTATTTTAACGGAAGATCCCAACCCTCAAGCAATAGCTGATGCCATGGTCGAGCTTGCCTCCAAGACAAAACGCAACAGCTTGGCCAAAGCTTCAGAAAAACTAGCACCCTCGCTCTCATCACACAATATGACCAATCAATATATCAGACTATATGAAAAACTGCTGGCAAAAAAGACCCCTGGTAGATAGGGGTCTTTTCGATATTTTTAGCTATTAATCTTTATATCCGGCGTCGGCTTACTCCATAGGCAACACTTGCAGTGGTCACAGATCCTGCTCCTAGCAGTCCCATGATGCCATCGACAATACCTGTTCGTGGAAGCTCATCAACTTCAGGTGCTGGTACTGGTGGCGTAACGACTGGGGGAGTAGGAGGGGTAACTGGTGGCTCTTCTTCCGTCACACAGTCCGCTGGATCTGTAGAGTGTAGCTCTGGATTGAACTCATCCTTCTTGATAGTCACTGGATATTTCTTATCCTCTAGCCTACAGACTGTCATCTCTTCAGGCTCAAGTTTCTCAACCTCTACCGTTGCATCATCACAGCCATCTGGCTTACCGGGGACAGCTGGGGCGTCAACACAGGCGGTGTTAACTAGCTTGCCGTCAACATATTCAGCTACCTTGGCGGTGATGGTGAATTCGACAGACTTACCGATCTTTAGTTCTGGGATAGTGTAGCTCCAGTTGTTACCAGAGATTGTGCCCTGGCTAGCCTGTAGTAATGTGACACCTGTTGGAGCCTTGTCAGTGACTAGGACATCCTTGAGGTCAACTTCGCCAGTGTTAGTTACCTTAATTTGGTAAGTGAAGTTTTTACCAACTTCTACCTTCTTGTAGTCTACAGAGTCAACCTTCTTAGTGATGGAGACTTTTGGTACTTTAGGTTTCTCAACCTCTACCGTTGCATCATCACAGCCATCTGGCTTACCGGGGACAGCTGGGGCGTCAACACAGGCGGTGTTAACTAGCTTGCCGTCAACATATTCAGCTACCTTGGCGGTGATGGTGAATTCGACAGACTTACCGATCTTTAGTTCTGGGATAGTGTAGCTCCAGTTGTTACCAGAGATTGTGCCCTGGCTAGCCTGTAGTAATGTGACACCTGTTGGAGCCTTGTCAGTGACTAGGACATCCTTGAGGTCAACTTCGCCAGTGTTAGTTACCTTAATTTGGTAAGTGAAGTTTTTACCAACTTCTACCTTCTTGTAGTCTACAGAGTCAACCTTCTTAGTGATGGAGACTTTTGGTACTTTAGGTTTCTCAGCGACAGTAAACTTAGCCTTACAACCGCCGACAGAAACCTTATAGTCTTTGCCGTATGCAGTCATAACTAGATGAGCCTCTACACTGTAAGTACCAGGCGTAGTTTGAGTATAGGTATCACTACTACTGCTACTAATTTCTTTGCCGCTGGCATCCTTGACGACATATGTTGTCGACTTAAGGGTAGCGTTTTTGACAGTATATTTAACTTTAAACTTATATGTTTTATTTGCCTCTACTGTAGTGACTGTTAAAGCGTCACAGCTATAGCTAGGCTCAGGCTTAACAGGTTTTGCCTTGACCGGATTACCGCAGTCTAAGATAACAGCTGCCTGAAAGATGCCGTATTTATCGAAAAAGACAAAAGCGGCGAGAGATGAGCTACGGAAAGAATCAGATGTCGGACTTTCATAGTAAACAGTCCCGTTGTATGTACGCTTGACGCGCTTCTTGGTGTGACTCATGATAGTTCTACCAGCAGAAGACGCACCAGTAGCAACTACCTTACCATCAACCACAACGCGACCGTCTTTATAGACAGTACCCTTCTTTATAGTAGAGTTCTTTATCATACTAGAAGAAATGCCCATACCATTAAAGATATTTTTAGTACCCTTAGTGCGATCTTTATTGTAGGCATCCTTCATGTCGCTAGCGCTTTTTACGCCACACTTGACTACAGCATTGTTGCCACAGTCCCAAGCGTGCAATGGGTTTAGCGTCTGGTCAGTTGCGACAACTCCAAAGATGACCGCAATACTAGCCAGAAACATTA
>CAZAOX010000024.1:0-8502 GCA_964486985.1 uncultured Candidatus Saccharibacteria bacterium | reverse complement strand
AGTGATAAAAAGCCCCAGGTAGAGTGCGTTTCAGCGCAAGACCTAAAGGATAATGTTATATACGATGCGCGTGCAGAGCAGTTTGACGCGGATAACTTTATACTAAGTGAATTGATAATTTTTAAATCACGATCTGATGAGTACGATGACCGCTATATCGCATATCTGAAATTTTTAGCATTAGAAGATTTCTATAAAAACCACAAAGACAAGCAGTTTGTTATTGCACTGAGGGCATCATTTCACGAGAATAAAGAGGGTGATATGGGGGAGGAATTAGCAAGGCAACGCTCTGATAAAGTCGCATCGGAGATGATTAAAAGAGGAGTATCGAAAGATAGGATCGTTGTTGAGGGGTCAAAGTCTGGAACACGCATGGCGTCCAGGGGTGTTTTTATACACTTCATGAAAGAAGGTGAGTGCAAGATCAATCAGAATACCCCCTCTGGCGCAACTAAATAGTTGTCGCCAAGGTTGCAATTGGTGGCTATATCTGTTAATATACCTAGAGTTAATCAATTTTAAACAACTTAAGAAGGGTAATGTAAGTGAAAGCAGTCGTGAAAATCTCTGGCAAGCAGTATATTGTCAGTGAAAAAGAGTCCCTCTTGGTGGATCTCCTCCCTGAAGGTACAAAAGAACTCACTCTCGACGCGATGTTGGTAGTAGATGGCGACAAGACCTCTGTCGGCGCACCAACCGTGAAAGGTGTAGTGGTTAAGGCGAAAGTCGTCGAGCCAGAGGTAAAAGGCGAAAAGATACGAGTCATTCGTTATAAGAGTAAAAAACGTGTTCATAAGGAAACGGGGCATAGGCAGAAATACTCTAAGATTGAAGTCATATCGATAAAGTAGCTATTTCATAGATGATGAGTCTATAGGCGCCCCATCTCGGGGCGCTTTTTTAAGTTAGTAAAATTCATTAGTGCATCGGTGCTTATGCTATAATGAATAGAGTATGAACGTGACTTATGGAGGGATATAGCAGTGGCAGTAGTGATTGCTGTGACTAACCAAAAGGGTGGCGTAGGTAAAACTACGACTTCAGTTAACCTAGCTTATTTCTTGGCTAAAGCGGGCAAAAATGTCTTGTTAGTCGATTTTGACCCACAAGGGAATGCTACGAGTGGTCTTGGTGCCGATAAGCAGTCGGAACAGGCGACTACCTCTGAGTTGATGCTCGGAAAGGTTAGCATTAAAGAAGCGATTCGCCCAACTGAATACAAGAGGTTGTCGTTGGTTGCCTCAGCTCCGCATTTAGCTAATGCTGAGGTGGAGCTTGCCAAGGCGTCGGGTAGATTTTTGCGCCTCAAACAGGCAGTGGATAGCGTTAAAGACGAGTATGATTTTGTGATTGTTGACAATCCACCTTCGCTTAGCCTCTTGACAGTCAATGGTTTAATCGCTGCAGATTATCTGCTATTGCCTGTCCAGGCAGAGTTCTACGCCCTAGAGGGCTTAGGGCAGTTGCTAGAAACTTTGAAACTAGTTCGTAAAGGTCTAAATCCGACACTGGAGCTACTCGGTGTGATCATGACTATGGTTGACACCAGAACGACTCTGTCTGGTCAAGTGTGTGATGAGGTGCGTAAACATTTTGGTGATAAAGTTATGAAAACGACTATCCCGCGCAATATTCGCTTGGCTGAAGCACCAAGTCACGGCCTGCCGATAGGTGTTTATGATAGGTTTTCCAAAGGCGCCAAGGCCTATAAAGATTTAGCAAAAGAAGTTTTAGAGAGGGTAGCATAGTGAAAAAAGGCTTAGGTAGGGGTTTTGATTCTCTAATCCCAACGAACTTGATAGACGAGTCATTTGATCCGACAGCTTCTCAAGATGGTAAAATCAGCAAGCTTCAGGAGCTTACGCTAGACGATATCGCGCCTGATCCGAACCAGCCGAGGCGTTTTTTTGATGATAATTCACTAACGGAATTAGCTGCATCAATCCGTGAGCACGGAGTGGTTCAACCAATAGTAGTAACTGCCCAGGGAAAGAAGTACTTGATAGTTGCTGGTGAACGACGCTATCGAGCTGCCAAGATAGCGGGCCTTGAGACTATCCCAGCAATTGTTAGAACATTGAGTGGCCAGCATCGTTTAGAGGTGTCGCTAATCGAAAACTTGCAACGACGGGATCTTAACCCAATTGAAACAGCTACGGCTTATTTGAAGCTTCGCGATCAGTTCAATATGACGTTAGAGCAGATAGGTAGTCGCGTAGGCGGTAAGTCTGTCAGCGCCGTCAGTAACACTTTACGACTTTTGAAGCTTCCTAAAAATATCCAGGAGGCTGTATTTGCTGGTCGCTTGAGCGAGGGACAGGCTAGGCCACTCATCGGGCTTCCAGAAGATTTGGCAGATGAGCTGTTAGAAAAGATAGTCAAAGAAGATTGGAGTACTCGAAAAATTGAACAGTGGCTGGCGCTATATCGACAAGCTAAAAATAGCCCTATTGAATCAACCAAGCAGACAGAGGAGCCACACGAACAAGCTCGTTTAGCTATCCAGTCTAAACTAAAATTAGATATCTCTATACGCACCAATACTCGGGGTGCTGGTAAAATCATTATCCCCTTCAAGAACAATCAAGATTTCGAGCGAATAAAAAAGTTGCTCAGCTGATATAGCCTAAAAGGTCCGAGCTGTCTGGAAAGGATAAATCCTTAGTGCTACTGGGCCGATGATATCAAAAAGGGGTATGTTGCCCATGCAGTCGCGTGAATCGCATGAGTAATTGCCTTCGCGGTGATCGCCCATGACAAAAATCGTTCCCTCTGCGACAGTTGTATCGACAGTGCCAGAAGTCGGTTGCCCTGGCTCGCCGTGCCCAAAAGTTGGGTCTGGGTCGAAGCCGGCCGGCTGATCGACAGTATAGACAGTAACTTTGCCATTTTTGACGGTAACTCTTTCGCCAGCAAAAGCGATAACACGTTTGACGACGTACTCTTCGCGACCAACCGATGGGTTGAAGTTGGGATTTTTAAAGACTATGACTTGCCCCCGTTTTGGTATATAGGTTTGGTTTTTAAATTGAGAAACTGTGACAGGTAGACGATTGACTATCAGGCGGTCTCCAGTATACATAGTCGATTCCATACTGGGGCCTTCGACATTAAAGCTACGAAATAGAAAGGTATTGATGAGCAGTGTGCCAATAACTACGCCAATCACAAAAATGATGAGACTGAGACCATCTTTAATTTTCGGATGGCGGTCGAAAAATGTTGATTCCATCTTTTCTACTATTGCATAAGCTAGATGAAAATAAAAGTGTGACATCAGACCGGGGCTGTAGTATAATTAACCCTTGTGAAGCAACGTAAACAATCAATGGACGGTTTTATTACTAGGCGGACGCAACGATCACCGCTTAGTGAGCGAAGCTGGCAAAAAACAGAGACGACGGTTGGCCATATGCGGATTGACAAGCGAAGAAATACAGCAGTTCATTCAGGTGATAGTAAGGAAACGACTAAGATTAACAGTGGTAATGGCGCTGAGCTCAAACAGAACATTAGTGAATCTTTGCAGGCAATTGATGCTGATGTTTCGCAAGATAAGACTAAAAAACAGAAGAAGCGCCAAAAAAAGCGATTATTTAAGAGATTGCGTTTAGCATTTGGTTTATTGGTGCTGGTGGGGGCTGGTTTTTTGTTGCAAAAAGCCTGGCATTTAAGCGCTCGAATATTTCAGGGTAATTTGTTCGGTATATTCTCACAACAAGAACTTAAGATGGACGAATTTGGACGTAGCAATGTTTTGATACTTGGAACAACGGATGATTTGCGTAGTGATGGCGGTGATGGGGCAGATTTGACGGATTCAATGATGGTGCTTAGCGTTGATCAGAAGAATAAAGATGCCTATATGTTTAGTATCCCGAGAGACCTCTATGTTGACTATGGTCAAGCTTGTACGTCAGGTTATCAGGGGAAGATAAACGCTTTTTTTTCTTGTATTGATAGTGGCGACAGCGATGTGGCTGAAAAGAAACGTCTAGATGGTATCAGAGAGTTTATTGGTGATATTTTTGATATGGATATTCAATATGTTGCTCATATTAATACTTCGGTGATTCGCGATTCGGTTGATGCAGTGGGTGGTATCACGGTGGACGTTCAGGGGACCAATGGCGCACCTGGTGTTTATGATGAAATTTTCGATCAATTTTGTCGAGAGGTATCGACTTCAGAAGAGCGAAAGGCGATTTGTCCAACCGGTCATTATCTAGATCTAAAAAATGGCCCGAATGAAATGGATGGCCGTAAGGCTTTAGCATTTTCTCAGGCTCGTGGCTCGATGGGTGGCAATACTGCCTATGGGCTGGATGGTTCAAATTTTGCTCGTGAACAAAATCAACAGCGAGTGATGATAGCTCTCAAGGAAAAGGCAACGTCAACCGGTACTCTTATGGATGTCAGAAAAGTGATGGGGCTCATGGAGGCGATGGGGGATAACTTGCGAACAAATGTTGATGTCAAAGAGGTTCAAACCATCATGAAACTGGGCGCAGAAATAGAAAGCGATGATATACATCGATTAAGTTTTGTTGATAATGATAATCTATTGATGGGTACGGGGTCTGTGGGTGGTCAAAGCGTAGTCCAGCCGACAGCAGGACTTTATGATTACTCTGAGATTCGGGCGTATTTACGAAAAACGGTCTTTGCCACTCCTATGAGCAAAGAGGGGGCCAAGGTCCTAGTATTAAATGGTGGTGGCGAGGTTGGTTCTGCTAAGAAACAAGTTGACAAGTTGGCCAAACTGGGGATACTCGCTACGGCCAATGACGCCCCAGAGGGCAGTTTTACCGGTTATAAACTTTACTCTCTTAAGGGTGAGGACAGTAAGCCGTTAACTCGTCAGAAATTAGCAGAAGTTTATGGTGTTAAGGTTTCTGATAAAAAACTACCATTTGAGCTAAACGAAGAAGCTGATTTTGTGATTATCATAGGATCTGGTACAGACGACAACTCTTAAATAGGTGTATAATAAAGAGTAGATTATGGTAGATTTATTGAAAATTGTTAAAAAGAAAACATTGCTAAATGAGGTTTTGTATTATGTTTTAAATGCAGGGCTGGTGATATTGTTGTTTATTTTGTCGCAGACTATCCAATCGCCTATTTTAGCGATAGTCATCGTTCTACTGAGTAAGTGGCGGGCATTGGCAGTTAGGCCTCGTTTTTGGTGGACAAATATTCAGGCCAATATGGTTGATGTGATAGTTGGAGTTAGTATAGTCGGCTTAATGTATCTACCAAAAGTATCACTCCTGGCTCAACTGATGTTGGCTATAGGATACGGGCTATGGTTAATGGTACTTAAGCCTCTTTCGAAACAAGGGCCGATGATCGTACAAGCTTTGGTGGCTATCATATTGGGGGTGACTGCGCTATATGCTGTCTCTTATGAGTGGCCAGTGCTAGTTGTCGTTCTAGCCATGGCTATAATTGGCTACAGTACTGCACGACATGTTCTTTATACTTACGAGGAAGACCAGATAGTATTTCTTAGCGCAATTTTTGGATTAATTTTTGCTGAAATTGGTTGGCTAGCTTATTATTGGGCTTATAGTTATGGGTTGTCTAGTACATCTGCCTTACGGTTGCCTCAAATAACAATTATCGCGACATTACTGTCGCTGTTGATTGGAAGGACATATCATTCCTGGACGACAAATAAACGTATCGTTGTAGGAGAATTAACTGCGCTTTTGTTGTTTGTTTGGTTGTTGATCATGGTAGTTCTGGTATTTTTTAATTCAGTCACTGTTTAAAGAGAGAGGGGGTGGAAATGGATAAGCAACAAAAGAAAAAAAAGACAGCGGCGATTATCGCAAGTATCGTTGTAGTTATTTGGTTAGTTATTGGTGCCGGCTTTTTTGGTGCATGGGTTTCTAGCAACTATGCAAATAGCAAAAATCAAAACTTTATCGATGGTAGTTCGAAAGTTGATGGCAATACCGTTGTCTCTGCTGATGAAGCAGATTTGGCAAATGTCATCAAGAAAGTCTCGCCTAGTGTAGTGTCGATAGTCGTTAAGCAAACTAGTGGCTCGGGTTATTTTCAGACAGAGTCTGAGGGCGCAGGCACAGGTATCGTTATAAGCAGCAATGGTTACGTCCTAACCAATAAGCACGTTATAGATGGCATGAAATCGGCATCTATAGTGATGAGTGACGGTACTGTCTATAGTAGGGTGAATTTAGTCGGAACTGATCCACTTAATGACATTGCTTTTTTGAAAATTCAGGACGCCAAGGATCTGAGTGTGGCATCTTTTGGCGATTCGAGTACGGTGAGAGTTGGTCAAAATGTGGTAGCTATAGGCAATTCATTGGGCCAGTATCAAAATACAGTCACTAGTGGAATTATCTCTGGGTTAAGCAGGCCTGTGATGGCTTCGTCGGATAGATATGGCAATAACGTCGAGTCTTTAAATGATTTAATTCAGACAGATGCAGCGATAAACCCTGGAAACTCAGGTGGCCCGCTGATAAATATGGCCGGTCAAGTGATTGGTATAAATACAGCGATAGCTTCAGACGCTCAAGGGATAGGTTTTGCGATACCTATAAATGCCACCAAAGGCTTGGTCAGCGGTGTCTTGAAGGACGGAACTGTCAGAAGGGCCTATGTTGGTGTGCAGTATATTGACATCACATCTGACGTCAGGGCTGAGTATAAACTATCGGTTAGTCAGGGGGCGCTTATCAAGTCCACTGGCGCAGGTCAGACAGTGGCTTCAGGTGGCCCTGCGGAGAAAGCTGGGGTGCGTGAGGGAGATATCATCACAAAGGTTAATGATCGAACTGTCGGTGAACAGGGTGGACTGAGTAGTATAATTGGCGAGTTTTCACCAGGTGATAAGGTTGAAATGACCCTTTTACGGGATGGTAAAACTAAAAATATCTCTTTGACGTTAGGGGAGTACAAAGGCTAGGCAGTAGCCATTGGTTGACTGATGCTCCAAGCCGTGTTCTTTGGCGGAAGTTATTATTTCTTTGTGCTGAGACGGGTCGGCCTCGAGCAGGAGGTAGCCTGGTCTGTTCAGATAGCGTGCTGTTTGTGGTAAAAGCTTTAAGATTAGCGAAAGGCCAGAATTTTCGGCAAATAGGGCGGACTCTGGTTCATGTTTAATTTCTGGCGAAGTCTCCCAGTCTTTGTCTACATATGGCAGGTTGGCAATGATATAGTCTAACGGTTCGATTTGTCCAGTTAGTAGATTTTGTTGCTGGGTGCGTACGCTGGCGCCTAGCTCTTCGGCATTTTTTTGAGCAACTATAAGAGCTTGAGGGTTGATATCGGAAAGGATAACCGAGATATTTGGGCGTTCTAGTTTGGCGGTGATCCCGAGACAGCCAGATCCAGCGCCGATGTCGATAAGTGTTTTGTCGGTCGAGATATCGCTAGCAGATAGCCCCAAAAAACTTTCAATGAGATCTTCTGACTCGGGGCGGGGTATCAGTACGTTGGGATTAACCAGGAAGTCGCGACCATAAAATTCTTTACGCCCCAGGATATAGGCTAGCGGCACTCTCTCAAGTCTTAGCTCTAGTCTGGCCTCTGCGATATCGACACGCCGTGGGTCGATTTCTTCGTCTAAGTGAGCGTGCAGGTAAGTGCGACTTTTCCTTAAAGTCTCCGCCAGTATCAACTCAGCATCCAAACGATTCGATTCGATGCCGATATCTTTCAGCCTTTTAGTAGCCTTGGTCAGCCAGGTGGAAATGTTCATGTTGTAAATTATACCACAAACAGAGAGCTATTAGGCCTGAGCTTTTAAGTCTTGTTCGGATTTTTGCAGTTGTTCAATCAAATCATCAATCTCACCGTTCATCGCACTGGGGATGTTGGAGCGGGAGTAGTGGATGCGGTGGTCGGTGATACGGTCTTGAGGGAAGTTGTAGGTGCGAATTTTTTCACTTCGATCACCAGAGCCGATGAGCGAGCGTCGCTCGGCTGACAATTTAGCGTTTTCCTCATCAATTTTCATCTGAAGTAAGCGAGAACGTAGGACACTCATAGCCTTTTCACGGTTTTTGATCTGCGATTTTTCATCTTGATTAGTGACGACGAGTCCAGTAGGCAGGTGGGTGATGCGTACCGCAGAGTCGGTAGTGTTGACGCTTTGACCGCCATGTCCTGACGCGCGAAATATATCGATGCGTAGGTCGCTGGGGCTTATTTCGATGTCAGTCTCTTCAGCTTCGGGTAGGACCGCCACAGTGACTGTCGAAGTATGGACACGGCCCTGGCTCTCGGTGACTGGTATGCGTTGAACTCGGTGGACGCCTGACTCGAATTTCAGTTTGGCGTAGGGTGAGTCGCCTTTGATACTGAAGATAACTTCTTTGTAGCCACCAGTATCATTTGACGACTCGCTGATCAGCTCGGTCTTTAGGTTATGAGTTTCGCAGAAGCGCAGGTACATCCGATAAAGTTCGCCTGCAAATAGAGAGGCTTCGTCGCCTCCAGCACCAGCACGAACCTCAACGA
>CAZAOX010000023.1:0-8554 GCA_964486985.1 uncultured Candidatus Saccharibacteria bacterium | reverse complement strand
GCCATGCTTAACCCTGCCTTTGCTTATTCTTAGGTTTTTTCTTGTTGATAACACGAAGTCTGCCTTTTCGACGGACTAACTTGTCATCGGGACTGATTTTTTTGACACTTGCACGAACTTTCATAAGTCGCGAAAATCTCCCCTGGGTCAAAACCCAATTACGTTTGTTATTTTCGCCCCTGATTTATAGGACGATCGTCTCTTAGTCGAAAGCTGATTCTGCCCTTCGTGAGATCATAGGGCGTCATCTCTACTTCGACTTTATCGCCAGGTACAAGACGGATATAATGCTTGCGCATTTTACCAGAAATGTGGGCGATAATACTATGGCCGTTCTCAAGTTCAACACGAAATTGGGTGTTTGGTAGAGCTTCTACTACCACCCCTATCATTTTGATGACTTCCTTGTTACCTGCCATAAGTTACAATAGTAAATTATACATCACTCGGTGTTGGATTACAAGGGTAAAATCGCTAATTATTTATAGTCGTCGTAGGTGACCATGAGGGCGCGGGAATTGATTTGTCGTAATGTTTCTAGACCTACGGAAACAACGATCAAGACACCAGTTCCACCGATGGACAGTTGCATACCACTTATGCCGGCAAGATGATAAAGAGTGTACTCAGCTATAAATGGTAAGACTGCAATGATACCTAGGACTATAGCACCAAAAAGGATTAGTCGGTTCATAGTTCGACTGAGGTAGAGCTCAGTCTGTTGACCTGGGCGAACTCCCTCTATGAAGCCACCTTGTTTCTGAAGATTCTCGGCAATTTCATTAGCGTTAAAGACGATACCGGTGTAGAAGTAGGTAAAGGCGATAACAAGTAAGAAATAAAGAACTGGGTAGATAAACTCTTCTCCAGTATTCCCCGTAAACGCTCCAGGATTCGGCGCCTGGAACCAGGTAATAAGGTTGCTAGCGATAGGCTGGAGATTATCTTTTCCAGATGCCTTCATGACTTGACCGATGAACTGAGGCAGGCTCAAGAAAGCGACCGCAAAGATAACAGGTATCACGCCAGCGGCAATCAACTTGATAGGTAGGATGCTTTTTATGCCCCCGTAACTACTATTGCCCTGAACTCGTTTTGCGTAATTGACAACTATGACACGCTGAGCCTCATTGACCTTGACCAGGAAGTAAAGAACAATCAGTGAAAATGTAGCTAAAGCAAGCACCATCCAAAATATAGTTGGATTGACAGGTAGAGTGAACCAATTGAAGACATTTAGTCCGCCCTGTGAAACATCTAGCAACGAAGTTATGATACTTGCAAGCATTGAGGGCATTTGGCTGATGATACCTGCGAAGATCAACAGGCTGATACCATTGCCGATTCCCTGCTCTGTGATTAACTCACCAAGCCACATCAAAAGGACTGACCCTGCGGTCATAGCTGTAACCGAAACTATCCATTCAAGAGGGGTGGTTTCGGTTAAGACGGTTGACCCACCAGCTAGGACAGTTTGGCGCAAGATGAAGATGAAGGCAATCGATTGGACGATAGCGAGAGGTACTGTGATAAGTCTTGTCCACTGTTGAATTTTCCTACGACCTGATTCGCCATCTTTATGAAGCTCTTCAAGTTTAGGTATAGCTTTGGTTAATAGCTGAGTGATGATGCTAGAGGTAATGAACGGACTCAATCCTACAAGTACTAGAGAGAAACTAGCAAGTGCTCCTCCGGAAAGTAGGTTTAGGAAGCCACCCAGGTCAGTTTGACCAAGCACCGCGCTGATTGCTTCACGCAATTGAGTAGGCTCCGCAAGTGGTACGGGAATATGTGCCAGTAATCGATACGCGACTATTAGGCCAACGACTATCAGTAGTCGTTTCTGCATATCTTTGTTCTTTAGTGACCGAAAGACGGTCTTCCAACTCATCATTATCTATTACCCCTATATCTCATCAATTAGCTGTAGTCTTAGAGACTCTCTTCAACTAGTATACTACGAAAATCACTGTCAATTACTTTTTATCTGAAGCTTCTGCTTGTTTTTCTGACTTTCTCAGTGGTGTCGGAACTTTTTCGAAGCTTCCACCAGCTTTTTTGATAGCTTCTATGGCGGACTTTGAGGCCAGCTGAACACGCAGGGTGACTTTTCCGGTCAATTCACCTCTGGTGATGACCTTGACGGTGTGGAAAGGCGACGCTATGTAGCCTTCTTCAAAGAGAAGGGCGTTGTCGACAGTTTTCCCAGCAAAGTTATTCAGGTGATCTAGATAGACTATCTGAGCTGGCTTCTTAATCGACAAAAAGCCTCGTTTTTTTGGAACTGCCTGGGCTAACGGTCGTTGCCCACCCTGAAACATTGGCCTAAGAGTTTTGCCCGAGCGAGCTTTTTGACCTTTCGTACCACGACCAGCGGTTTTACCGCGACCAGCTGATATGCCGCGGCCGTCTCGTCGCTTGCTTTTGTTGGCATCAACCTGAAGTTCGTTGTATTTCATTATTTTGCCTCCTTTTTAGCCGTAGGGGCAGGCTTGGCGTTCAGCCATTCGTTTCGTGGAACCTGTTCTCGCAATGCTTCGATAGTCGCATAAGCGATGTTTACCTTATTAGTCGAACCTAGACTCTTTGACAAAAGGTTGCGGATACCAGTAACGCCGATAATTTGTCGCACTACTCCGCCAGCGATGACACCAGTACCTGGTGCAGCGGGCTTGAGCAATACTCTAGCGCCCGAAAACTTAACTTCACTATCATGTGGGATAGTTTCGCCATTTAGCGGGATGGTCAGTAGATTCTTTTTGGCAACATCTGTAGCTTTGGCAACTGCTGTCTGAACGTCTGCCCCCTTTGAAACACCTACACCGACCTTATCTTTGCGATTGCCGACGACAACAAGTGCCTTAAAGCGGAAACGGCGTCCACCTTTGACAACACGAGCCACGCGATCGATATTGATAACAACTTCTTCAAACTCTTTTGGTGCGTCATCGCGCACATTTCGTCGGTCATCCCGACGACCACCACGCTGTCTTGGGGCGCCTTTGGCACCTTCTGAGCGTGGGGTAGTAGTAGCTTTTTCTTCAGCCATACTAGAACTCCAATCCTTCTTTGCGAGCAGTTTCAGCCAGCGCCTTGAGGCGACCAGCATACTTTCGACCGTTACGATCGAAAACTACCCGGGTTACTTTAATTTTCTTAGCTTTTTTTGCTATCTCACTGCCGATTAGCGCTGACTGCTCAGTTAGTGTGCCAGTAGTTTTAGTGCCAACAGTTGATGCTGACGCTAGAGTTTTGGCAGTTTCGTCATCGATCAGCTGAGCGCTTACGTGGGTGTTGCTGATAAATACAGACAAACGTGGCACTTCAGCTGTGCCTGAAACCTTGGCTCGGACACGATTTTTCCTGAGTTGACGGTTGAGTAGTTTTCTAGATAAATCTGCCATGATTACTTACCTGTCTTTCCTGCCTTGCGCAAAATTTGCTCATCGGCATATTTAATTCCCTTACCCTTATATGGCTCAGGTTTGCGTAGAGCGCGTATCTCAGCTGCGACTTGGCCAACCTGCTGTTTATCGATACCGCTGACGATGATAGTCATCTTGTCATTTGTGACAGAAACACCTTCTGGAGCGGTGTATTTGACTGGGTGGCTATAGCCGAGGGCTAATTCTAGCTGATTGTTGCTAGCTTGAACTCTAAAGCCTACGCCGTTTACTTCAAGTTTTTTCTCGAAGCCCTTATTAACACCTTCGACGGCATTGTTAAGTAGGCTTCGTTGTAGGCCGTGTTGCGACCTGGCTATGCGCTCGTCGTCTTTGCGTTCGACGATAGCTTTTCCATCTTCGACTTTGACAGTCACGTCACTGAGGTGTGGTACAGTCAATTCGCCTTTTGGCCCTTTGACTGAGATCTCCTCAGAGTCGACCGTGATTGTCACGCCCGATGGAATCTCAATTGGTAGTTTTCCGATTCGACTCATATTATTACTCCTGCAAACCTGTCTCTTTACGATTATTTTTTAATGGGGCAACGATACCCGTTACGATATCCTTGACGAAATCCGGCTCACCCGGATTACCCGTTAATCTCTTGTATCTCCCCCCCCTACTCGCCATAGCATGATCCTGCGCGCTCCTCTCTTCAGCTAGAAGTAGGGTATATAGAGTATTTTTAAGGAAGTATGGATCATTTGGCATCCTACCCACTAGTTCAGCTGCTCTATTCTCTATATCACCTGAGGCTCGCATAAGATCTATGAGTAGGCGAGCTGCTTCTTCTGGGGAAGGTATTTCTTGAGTTTCAACAGGTTGCTCTCCCTGGTGTGGATATAAGTTGCACATCCTAGTAGACCTCCAGTAACACTTCCCCGCCGAGTTTGTTTTTAACAGCCTCGCTACCTGTCATGACACCTTTCGAGGTGCTGACGAGGACGATGCCTCGACCTGATTTAACTTTTGGCATCTCGCTAGACTTTGCATAGACACGTCGGCCAGGCTTGGAGACACGCTTGATCTCATTGATAGTACTATTGGTACCAGGTTTGTTGATGGTTACCACTAAGACGTCGCGAGGCTTTGCAGACTCGGTCTTGATGTCAGCTAGATAGCCATTTTTCTTTAACTGTTCAGCGACAACCTTCTTTAGCTTGCTGGCTGGAACACGAACTTCTGTTTTACCCACCATCTTGGCGTTACGAATACGCGTTAGAAGGTCGGCGATTGGATCTGTAGTTTGCATAGACATATTTCTAATCTCCTTTCCTTCTTACCAACTACTCTTTGTTACGCCAGGGATTTCTCCCTTTGATGCTTTTTCTCTGAAATTGATACGGCTCAGGCCAAACTTTCGTATATAGCCACGTGGACGACCCGATAGGCTGTCACGGTTTTTATGCCTTGAAGGACTTGAATTTCTTGGAAGCTTCTGCAAACCTTCTTGGTCGCCTAGTTTCTTGAGCTCAGCTCGCTTGGCGGCATATTTGGCTATCAGCTTCTGACGTTTTTTGTCTCTTGCGACAATTGATTTCTTGGCCATTACTTATCGCCTCCTTTTTTCTCAAACGGCATACCGAATTTTTCCAATAAAGCTCGTGAATGGTCACGATGGTGATTTTTGATAACAAACGTTACCTGTAGACCATGAAGCACCTGGGTTTCCTCAAAGCTTAGTTCTGGGAAGATAGACTGCTCAACGATTCCTAGGTTATAATTACCGCTTCTGTCAAATTTTGCTGGAACACCATGGAAGTCGCGAACACGCGGTAGAGCGATATTGACCAGTCGATCAAGAAATTCATACATCCTAGCGCCTCGCAGTGTGACACTGATACCCACACGGTTCATACCAGCGCGAATCTTGAAACTAGCGATTGACTTTTTGGCCATGCGGTCAACTGGTGCCTGCCCAGTAACTTTCTCGAGAGTATTGCGAACAGTTTCGTAATGTCTCTTGTCGTCTTTCTTCTTTCCGATACCAACGCTGACTACAATCTTTTCGAGAACAGGCACTTCATGAACGTTCTTTAATTCGAGTTCGGCTTGTAGTTCCTTGACAAATTTCTCATTGTACAAGGCTTTCAGGCGAGGAGTCGGTGTGGCAATTTTCTTTTCTGCCATTACTTAATCTCCTTATCTTTTAACTGCTTAGCTGTACGAACTTTTTGACCCTCGGCATTTTGCCTGTAGCCAACACGGCTCGTTTTAGCTGACTTTTCATCAACAACCAGTGCTAATTTACCTAGAGGCACTGGGACATGAATATCTTTTTTACCACCTTGAGGGTTGTATTGGCTTGGCTTGACATTGCGATGGCCAACGCCAACACCTTCAACCAGTGCTGTATTGGCTTTGGAGTTTACTGACAAAACCTTTCCAGTAGTCCCCCTATTATCACCTGAGATGATCTTGACAATGTCATCTTTTCGAATTCGTGCCATTTAGAGTACCTCCGGTGCAAGGCTGATGATTTTGCTATAACCAAGATCACGAAGCTCTCGTGGCACAGGCCCGAAGACGCGAGTAGCCTTTGGTTGCTTATCGTCGCCTATGATTACGACTGCGTTGTCATCGAAAGCGATAGTCGATCCGTCTTTACGGCGGATAGTATCTTTAGTTCTAACGACAACAGCCTTAACGACAGATTTCTTTTTAACATTTCCGGTTGGGCTTGCTTCCTTGACGCTACAAACTATGATATCGCCAACACGAGCGTAGCGCCTGCGCGTACCGCCAAGCACGCGGATACATAGGACTGACTTAGCACCAGAGTTATCCGCAACCTTTAGTCTAGACTCTTGCTGTATCATGCTTCCTCCTCGACAGGCACCTGCTCGACGTCCTCTTTAAGGGCGATCGTACCGCGTGCTTTCTCAACGATCTTGTCTAGGGCGAATCTCTTGGTTTTGGAAACTGGACGAGTTTCGATGATAGTAACTACATCTCCTTCGCCGGCTTCATTTTTCTCATCATGGGCGGTGTATTTACGATTTTTCGTATACTGTTTGCCATAAAGCGGATGAGTTTCACGAGAGGTCACCGTAATGGTGATTGTTTTGTCCGCTTTGGCACTAGTGACAACGCCAGTCAAAGTCTTCTTTGCCATTACTGAACCTTTCCTTTACTTTGGTTTATTTCGGTCATCAGTCTAGCGATCTCTTTTTTAGTTCCAGAGATTACGTTAGTATTTGACAGTTCGCCTGCAGCTAGTGAGCGCTTTGCTTCTACCAAGTCTTGACGCTTAGTCGCTAGATCCTTTTGTAGTTCTTCTGAGCTTTTAACCGTCTGAGCTTCTTTGGGGGATTTTTTAGCTTGTGCTGTCATCTTAAACATCCTCCCTTGTTAGAAACTTTGTTTTAACTGGTAGTTTGTGGCTAGCTAGGCGCATGGCTTCGCGAGCTACTTCTTCGCTAACTCCGCGCATCTCAAACAGGATAGTCCCTGCCTTGACTTTTGCGACAAAGAATTCAGGATTTCCCTTGCCTAAGCCCATTTTCAAACCAACTGGCTTTCGGGTAACTGGTGTGTGTGGGAAGATACGAATCCAGATCTTACCACCACGCTTGATATACCTAGTCATTGCCTGCCTGGCTGCTTCTATCTGTCGTGAGTTGATACGCTCATTGCTCTGGGATTGCAATGCGTAGTCCCCAAAAGCGATGTAGTTGCCACGAGTTGCTATACCCCGGTTCTTGCCGATACGAACTTTGCGATACTTAGTCTTTTTTGGTAATAACATATCGCTTAGCTCCTTTCTCCCTTATAGATCCAAACCTTAACGCCTATGGTGCCAGCTTGGGTTTGTGCCCGTGCTGCATGGAAATCGATATTTGCACGTAGGGTATGAAGTGGCACTGAACCAAGGATAACTTTCTCACGGCGAGCCATCTCAGCGTTATTGAGTCGTCCAGCGACTTCGATCCTGATGCCTTTAGCACCAGCGTTCATTGTGTTCTGAGCTGCCATTTTTGTGGCTCGGCGGAAATTGATACGTCGCTCAAGCTGTCGGGCGATGTTCTCAGCCACTAGCTTAGCTGCTAGTTCTGGTCGACGGACCTCCTCAATGTTGATCCTGACGGCTTGACCGGCAATCTTTTCGAGCTGAGTCTTGAGTTCGTTAACTCCAGCTCCACCACGTCCGATAACCACACCAGCCTTAGCCGTATGAATAGTCACGGTGATGAGATTGGCACTTCGCTCAATCTCGATATCGTTAATTGTTGGCCTTGATGCAAACTTCTTTTCGATCAGTTCGCGAATCTTGTGATCTTCTTCGATTGCCTTGGCAAATTCTTTTTTATTGGCCGTAAACCAACGAGAACGCCAATTCTTATGAACTTGCAGGCGGAAGCTGATGGGATTTACCTTTTGTCCCATTATTTATCCTCCTTCTTCTGTGCTGGCTTATCGGCCTGCTTGGGTTTATCAGTCGCTGGTTTTTTCGGTGTAGCTTTTTTAGGCTTTTCCGTACCAGAAACCTCGACTAAAATATTCGATGTTTTCTTTTGAAATGGTAGCGCACGTCCTCTTGATGCAGGTTTGTAGCGCTTCATGCGTGCTCCGACAGTCACAGACAGAGTGGTGATTCGCAGGGAAGCACCGTCAAGGCCGTGGTTGTTGATAGCATTTGCCTTTGCACTTTCGATAGCCTTTTTGACTGGTGTACTGCCGCGCCTAGGAACGTGATCAAGAATGACTAGGGCGTCAGCCACAGTCCGGCCTCTGACAAGGGAGGCGACTAGAGCCACCTTGCGTGGAGCCTGATCGACACCTTTGGCGTAGGCTCGAACGGTAATAGTTTTGTTAGCCATTATTTCTTGCCCTTTCCGGCGTGGCTTCGGAATTTGCGTGTTGGTGCAAATTCGCCAAGCTTATGGCCAACCATGTTTTCAGTGATGACAACTGGTACATGCAATCGTCCGTTATGAACGGCGACAGTTCTACCAACCATCTCTGGTGTGATCGTACACGCCCGATCCCAAGTCTTGATAACTGTTCTATCGTCTAAGCCTAAAGCAGCTATCTTTTTAGCTAACTTCGCATTAACGTATGGACCTTTCTTTAGTGATCTACTCATCTCCTACCTCTTCCTCTTCGCG
>CAZAOX010000022.1:5378-9096 GCA_964486985.1 uncultured Candidatus Saccharibacteria bacterium | reverse complement strand
CACCTCAACGCCAGAACTACGACACAAAGAAGCGATTGCTTCTCCATTTACACCAATAGCCACCACTTTTGCGTCGTGCTTCTTGCACTCAGCTACAAGCTCCGTGTAATCAGCACCTTTATCGTACCCACCTAGGATAATTGTTTTTAGTCCATCAAACGAACTGAGGGCTGCGATAGCACTACCGGGAGTCGTTGCAATACTGTCATCAAAATACCTGACCCCATCAACCTCAGCAACAAACTTCAGCCGGTGCGGCAGTCCCTGAAAATCACTTAAGCCTCTAGCGACCACCTCACCAGAAAATGCCTCCGGCCAATCTGGGAATTTAGTCAGGGCGCTGATAGCCGCACAGGCGTTTTCAATATTGTGTTCACCTATGAGCTGGAGGTTATCGACTGAACAAATGATTTTTTCATTTTGACAAAAATTACCATCCTCGACGTAGGCGCCGTCACCACCTTGCACTCCATAGCGCAATTTAGATCCTTGGCCTCCTTCGGCTATATCTGAGGAAAAAGAATTGCTGGGATGATGGATTACTGCATCATTAGCAGATTGAAAACGAACTATATTTTTCTTAGCGTCTATATACTCATTGAAATCTTTATGCACATCTAAATGATCTGGTTCGATCATCAAAACAAGAGCAATGTGCGGTGATCTCTCTATATCCCACAGCTGAAAGCTGGAGAGTTCAAAAACTACGATGTCGTCAGGCTTTATATCAGACAAGGTGCTCAGAGCTGGTACACCAATATTACCGACTAAATGAACGGTTTTGCCAGTAGCCTTTAAAATCGAAGTTATCAAACTACAAGTCGTCCCCTTGCCTTTCGTGCCAGTTACGCCAATGATTGGCGCTGGACATTTCTCGAAAAACTCATTAGTAGCTGACCAAACCTTACCTCGCATATGCAAAAATGAATCTGGACGAAAACTCGGTGAACGCAGTATCAGATCAAATTCATGACTACCTTTTAGAAAATCCTCATATGACAGATATTTCGCACCTACCGGCAAGTCATCAACTTGTTTTTTATCGATGACAGCCATCTCAGCTTCTGGATAAAGATTATGAAAATACTTATAATTTTCCCTTCCCTCTACCCCATAGCCAGCGATAGCTATTTTCACTTAGAACAAAGCCTCCAGTTTATCCTGAAGTTTTAGAAGCAATTCTTTTTCATCACGAGAAACACCAGCTAAAACCCAAGTATTGGCAGTGAAAAATTCTCGTGCAGTTTCGATAATTTTTTCTTGATCGATAGCCAAAATATCTGCGGGAACTTTTTCATAATCTTTAACTACGTCATCAGCAAAATAGCGGTTGGTATAAAAGTTGCTTATCTGGGCTACTGTTTGTGCTCCCATCTGATAGCGCCCTAGTGCATAAGACTTTGCGCTCTCCAGATCCTCCGCGTCAATATCGCCATTTTGAATCTTCTTAAGTTCACGCACAACTATATCAAAAAGATCTTCAGCGGTTTCAAGATTCACTTGCCCACCAAAATCCCAAGCCGAATCATAAAAACCAACTGATGTATCACTAAATACACCATAGGCCAAGCCTTTTTTACGCGCTGCACCAAAAATTCGAGAGCTCATAGTACCTGTCAAGATATGATTCAGCGCCCCCATGGCATCAGCTTCAGGGTCGCTAATTTCTCTAGGGACTATCATTGACCACCCGAAATTAAGATTTGAAGCCTCCTTGCGCCGAATTAGCACAGGATTGGCCCGCTCTAGTTCGTTTTTTGGTATAGCAAAACGCTCGCCAGACTCAAGCTCCCAACTTTCAAGCATCTCGCGAATTTTTCGTTTGCGACCTTTTAATTTTCCGGCAACAACAAATCGCAAATTATTCAAAGTATGCGTCCGCTTATGGTGCTCTTTGATATCTCGGAGAGTGATATTGCTAATAGTTTTTAATCGTTGGTTATAGGTCAATATATCTTCACCCAAAGCCTGCTGAATACGAGGCCACATCACTCGATTATGGTTATTTAGATACCCCGTTAATTCGCTACGGACATTGCCTTTTTCAGCCTCCATCTCTGCGTTATTGAAACGCGGTGTGGTGATGGCGATTCTTTGCAGATCCAGTATCCTATCCCACTCAAAATCTGCACAGGCCGCCTCATAGGCCATAGTAAAATCTGAGGTGTAAGCATTGTGATAAGCTCCGTTTTTTGTAAACTCCTGCTCATAGGCATGCTCAGAGCGAAACTTCTCATTAGCACCAAAGGCCATATGCTCCATGATATGAGCGGTCTCATAGATATCTCGATCTCTAACATAACGATTGCCCGCCCTGAAATGGAATTGCGAACTCATCACCGTGGCTCCAGGAACATCAATCAGCAGTCCTTTAGCTCCATTCTTCAATTTAATTTCTTCTACCGTATGCTTCATCTACGCCCTACCGCTCTCTCTACCCACGCCTTATGATTTATTATATTATTTTCGGCTCTTCTTTCGATTCTGTCGTGCTGCTTTTTTCTTCTTGCGAGCAACATTTTTAGCCCGATTTGCCTCGGCAGTCGTCCGACCTTTTTTGGCTGAAGAAAAGTCATCATCTCGACTCGCCTCACCGGGACCGAGTTCATTAACGCCACGCTCGACTGCCGACTCAGCTAGCCTAGTCAGTTCCGTATCGTACTCATCATCCTGCGACTGCTTTATGACCGCATCGGACTTTCGAATTCGGAAAATTGTATTTAGAACCTCATCACGCAAGTTAGCTTGCAGGCTGTTGAACAGTTTTTGACTCTCTGAACGATATTCAACTAGTGGATCTCTCTGCCCAACTCCTCGCCAATGGATACCCTCACGTAAATGTTGCATATTTTCAAGATGCTGCATCCACAAGGTATCAAGCACTGCCATGTAAACTTCACGTTCCACTCCTCGAAGGTTATCAGCACCTATCTCCTTTTCCTTTTTCTCATAGAGCTTTTCCGCTAAGGCTAGGCTCTTAACAAATCGAGGCTTATCCTTCTTTTCTTTACCGACCTCTTCTATCTTTTTCTCATCAACAGGGATGGTAAATACGAAATCTTCAACAAATTTAGGATTGTTATTTGAAGGTAGAACTGTCAAATCTTTAACTTTTTCAGTTAGCAAGCGAACGATCTCTGGGCGGATATCATCACCTTCAAGAATCTTGCGTCGCATCACATAAACAACTCTACGGTGACGATTGATAACATCATCGTACTGAACAACATTTTTACGAGTATCAAAGTTATAACCCTCGACTCGCTTCTGTGCTGCTTCTAGGGTTTTTGAAACTGCTCGGTTTTGAATCGGCGTCTCTTCATCAACGCCCAACCTGTCCATCAGCGCAGCAATCCTCTCGCCCTGGAAAATTCTCATCAAATCATCTTCAGTTGAGACATAAAATTGAGACTCACCTGGATCACCTTGACGACCACCACGGCCACGCAACTGGTTGTCGATTCGCCTTGATTCGTGCCTTTCTGAGCCTATCACCACTAAGCCACCGAGCTCCTTCACGCCTTTGGCCAGCTTGATGTCTGTACCACGACCAGCGATATTAGTAGCCAAAGTTATGGCCCCCTTCTCACCCGCTTTTTCGATAATCGCTGCCTCACGTTCGTTATTTTTAGCGTTCAAAATTTCAAACTTGATACCTTCTTTTTTCAGGTATTCAGCGATCATTTCATTTTTAGCGATTGACCCTGAACCCACCAAA
>CAZAOX010000022.1:0-5368 GCA_964486985.1 uncultured Candidatus Saccharibacteria bacterium | reverse complement strand
GCTTCAGCTACGGCACGCAATTTGCCTTTTTCAGTTTTAAATATCAAATCTTCTTTATCACGACGGATGACCGGCCTATTTGGTGGAATCTGGATAACATCAAGGCTGTAAATCTGCTGAAATTCCTCAGCCTCAGTAAAAGCAGTACCTGTCATACCAGAAAGCTTATCGTACAGGCGAAAGTAATTCTGGAAAGATATAGTCGCTAAAGTCATACTCTCCTGTAGAACTGGTACACCCTCTTTGGCCTCAATAGCCTGGTGCAAACCTTCGTTGTAGCGACGACCCTGCATCAAACGACCGGTGTGCTCATCAACAATAATCACTTCACCGTCATTGGTCACAACATAGTCCTTGTCGCGCTTAAACAAAGTTTCAGCCCTCAAAGCCTGCTCCATGTGATAGACATTGCGCACGTGATCAGGGGTGTATAAATTTTTTACACCCAAAATCTTTTGAATTTTTTCAACACCAACATCAGTCAAAGCCACGCTTCGGCGCTTTTCATCGAGGGTATAATCTTCAGGAACCAACTTTGCGGCAATTTTTGCAAAAGTATAATAATTATCAGGGTTTTCAGCAGCTGGAGCAGAGATAATCAGCGGCGTCCTAGCTTCATCGATCAAAATCGAGTCAACCTCATCGACAATTGCAAAATTAAGCTCTCGCTGACGTAGCAACTCCATCTCGTTGACCATGTTATCGCGCAGATAATCAAAGCCAAATTCATTGTTCGTGCCGTAGGTGATGTCAGCTGCGTAGGCTTCTTTACGAGTAGCTGGTCGAAGTTTTTTCATCCGCGGATCAGACTGTTGATCATTGTTAAAATCTCTATCGTACACAAAAGACGCTTCGTTGATGATGGCACTAACCGACAGGCCCATAAAGTCGTACACCTGACCCATCCAACCAGTATCGCGCTGAGCTAGATAGTCGTTAACTGTCACGACATGCACGCCCTTACCTTCTAACGCATTTAGATAGGCTGGCAGAGTTGCCACCAAAGTCTTACCCTCACCAGTTTTCATCTCAGCCACATTGCCATCATGCATAGCCATGCCACCAATCAGCTGAACATCGTAGTGCTTTTCGCCGATAACACGCTTGGCGGCCTCTCGAACCGCGGCAAAAGCATCTGGCAAAATCGTATCTAGTGTTTCGCCTTTCTTCTTGAGTCGTTTACGCAAAATATCGGTTTGCTTTTTCAGCTCAGTATCGGACATTTTTTCGTATTTATCCGACAAATCATTGATAGCCCCAACACGCTTCTCCAGCTTCTTCAAAAGCTTCTTTTGTGGATCACCAAAAACCTTCGTTAAAGCCTTTTGTCTCGATATCGCCATAGTCAAATTACCCTCACTTTCAGAACGTCATCTTAAAACTCACCTAATTATACCTCTTTTAAAGGGATAAATAAAGATGAAAAGCCGACAAAATCACACTCTTGATAAGCTAAGTCTAAAAATCGTCCAAATCCTACAGAAAAGTCTAGCCTTCTCGCTCGTAGCTTCTCTTAAATTTGCTAAGTACACGCCTCAAGCCAACATGGGGCACGGCCGTCTGCTTGTATTTGCGAAGCTGTACGACCGACTTAGCTTCAACGATATCAATCGCCGCCAAGACATTCATCGTCGAATCCTTAGCCATAATCACCTTGTTTGGCACATTCATGATAACTTCGACTTCATACTTATTGCCACCAGGATTGTTCACTTGGCTAATCTTCACATCAGCAGATACACTTTTACGAGCATGTTTTGGCAAGTGCTTGTCAAGCGATTTAATCTTTTTCTCAACGTACTTTTTGGTAGTATCTGTCAGTTCGTACTTTATGCCTGTTATTGTCAGATTTTCGATCATCTACCCCTCCTGTATTTTGATACTATTTTTGCTCTTGTAGTGCTTTAATTATATCACAGTCCGGCCACCGAGATATGGACGAAGGGCCTCTGGGATAGCCACATCTCCGTCTTTCGTTTGATAATTTTCGATGATACCAATTACAGGTCGCTGGCTCATAGCAGTAGCATCATTTGTACAAGCCAGTTCCACCGACCCGTCTTGGCGCCTAACTCTAGTATTGGTTCGACGTGTTTGATAATCTCCTATTAAATCTGCGGTATGTGTTTCACGATATTTATCCTGACCAGGCAACCAAACATCAATATCTATACCGTTAGCGTTTGGGCCACCTATGTCAGCCGTGCACTTCTGCACTACTCGATAAGGCAACCCTAGCTTAGTCATCAGATGCTCCTGGATAGCCACCATTAACTTGTGCTCATCTAAGGCCGTATCCATCGTACCAAATGTCTCCATCTCTAGCTTATTGAACTGGTGCATTCTCAGGAAACCTTCCATGTCCTTGCCGTAAGTCCCTGCTTCTCGACGAAACGCTGTCGTATAGCCTACGTAACGAATAGGCAAATCCACCTCATCAAGAATTTCGTTCATATACATCGGTGCTAAAACATGTTCAGCGCTAGCATTTAGCCAAAGATCATCTTCAGCAAGCTTATAGGTGGTCTCCTCACGATTCAGCCGACCAGTCGCTTCATAAGCCTCAGTACGAGCTACAAAAGGAGGGTCCACTGGAATGAATGGCGTAGCCTTCAGGTTGAGATCATTATCTTCTATAAGTTTTTTAATCACCTCAATATTTGTTAATTCATTGAGGACAAAACTTTTCACCGCCCATTCCAGCATAAATAAATCGCCTTTGAGATAGGCGAAACGACTCCCCGCAACCTTGGCGGCACGCTCCTTGTCAAGCCAGCCTTTAGCCTCTGCGATCTCGGCGTGATTTTTAGGCTCAAAATCAAATTTCGGCGGATCACCAACAGTCTTGGTTACGACATTTTCATCTTCGCTACTACCAACTGGCACAAAACCTAAAGGCATATTCGGCACAGCCCGAATAAGCACCTGGTATTCTGGGTCGATCTCTGACAACTCCGCCTCTAGCCCCGCCAGCTCCTGCTTAATCTGCCTACCCTGCTCTACTAGCTCCGAATCAGGCTTGCCACCCTTCATTTGTTCAGCTATTTTATTGCGCTGTTCACGCAGATTATCAGCTTGCTTCCCCAACTCTCGCCTTTTCGTATCAAGCTCAAGCAATGTTGTGATATTTACATCATAACCTTTATCTTTAGCTGACTGCTGAACCTTGTCGGGATTTTCCCTGATGAAACGTATGTCTAACATGTTCTAATTGTACCATGTCAGGCGAGAGCTTCCCCCTACTCTTCATCATCCTCGCCGATTCGCACCTCTCCGCACATCGTCTCCATCGACTTAGCTGGAACAGGTCTGCCATTGTACAAAAACTCCTCTGCAACCAAACCGTCCACTCGCACGGACGTCTTATTATCAGTTTTTCGTGATGGGCACACCTCAGGCTGATTGACTTCAAGTGATGAAACTACTCCTGCTTCAAAATCAGCATTGCTCTCTCGCTGCCTGATGATTAGATTGTGGATTGTGGCAATTTCAGCACTAACCGTCCCGCCGCCGGTCAGTTTGAGAGTTTTAAACTCACCAAAAACTGACGCTCCCGTTGAGGGCGAAGTGATAATGGCCAACTGCTCCTGCACTCCTTCTTCGGCCAAATACTTAAAATACCCCTGCTGGACATCAACCTCTTCAAGTGATGGACCGTAGATAATCACATCTCCTGATTGGACATAATGCGATGACTCGCCCCTCGATAGCTTAAGCGATATCCTAGCTACACCATTAGCTATATCTATGCTTGGTTTGGCTTTAGATGATGAGGGTATAACCACTCGATAGCCGCTTGGCACTGCCTGATAATGGACTTGTATACCATCACCGACGTTCTCAACCTCTTCTGAACCATGAGCGACCACTACCAACTTTTTAATATCCTTAAAGTCACCCGGCACTTCTATTGTTGTGCTAGTCATCTCTTCCCCGTATTGCCCCTCCAACGAATAATACTGCCAAGCGACCCCAGCTACGCCTGCCCCGAAAGTAAGTATCCCACCGATAACCACTGTTACTATTGCCGCAACCAAACGACGGCCTAACTTTAGCCTACCAATCGCCACACCCACCAAGATGCCCAGTATTGATAGCAAAACACCACCTGTCGCCATTAGACATAGACTTGTCCAGCCCAACCACTCATGGCCGTTAACAGCGAAAACTGTTTTGATATCTGGACTAAATGCTACTGAAGATACCACATATACTACTAGCGCTAACGCCCCAATACTCACCGCTACGCTGGCGATAACTCCGATAAGCCGTAGCGACTGAGTAACTATATTTCGTGAAATCTGAACAATTTTCTGTTGATTTTCGGGATTGCTGCTAAACTCCCTGATCGATTCTAAGGTCGCCTCAACTCCTTTTGACTGCATCTTTTGAGTCGTCGTCTCAGCTACTGGCACAAGTATCCATAGCAAAATGTAAGCCACCAGCATCGCCCCAAACGAAGCAACTGCTAGAGCCAAGAAAATAATTCGTACGATAACAACATCCGCCTTTAGATAGACCGCTATCCCCGAAAGTACCCCGCCAAGAACAGCATTATCCATATCGCGATAAAGTCGCTTTTGCGTTGGCTCGGGCTTTTTCTCTCTTGGCGGATCAGTCTCACCTTCTAATTCCTCGGGCTCGCCTAATATCTGACGAATTTGTCTGACATCCCTGAGAGAAATCACATCACCACCGTTTACGCCTGCTTCGGACAATAATTCCGTGACTCTGATCTCCATATCCTCATACACCTCTGGCTCGCCAGCATATTTTTCGAGATTTTTAAGGTATTTTTCTAATTCTTTTTTTGCATCTAACTCGATATCATACGCTACTTTGGCAATATGAATCCTGATAATTTCTTTCATTTGTTCGTCTCCGCTTTTAAATTTTCTATAGAGGCATTTAACTGGTTGATCGACTGCTCAAGCCCATCAGCAACCACCTTGCCAAACCTAGTTCGTCGATAATATTTCCTCGGCGGACCCTGCTCACTCTCCTGCCACTCATACTCCAAAAGTCCGTCTTTTCTAAGGCGATTGAGTAACGGATAAATAGTCCCCTCGACCACCACCAAGTCAGCGCTTCTTAGCGCCTGGATGATGTCGCTGGTATATCTAGCCTCACTAGCGCAAATTTGCAGTACGCAATATGTTAAAAAACCCTTCCGTAACTGTATAGCCAGCTGTTCAGCATAGCCTATGGCACTTTTTCTATATTGTTCTTCGGCGTTCCCTGGATGACCATCGACCAGACCGTCCAAGTCAAAATCTACTTTACTATTTTGACTCATACGCTACTTTTTTTATAATTATATTTAACATACTACTATGTTATACCTAGTAGTTGGCAAAGTCAAGTATTT
>CAZAOX010000021.1:5273-9201 GCA_964486985.1 uncultured Candidatus Saccharibacteria bacterium | reverse complement strand
GGTAAAGGAGCGGAGCCTGATAAGACTACAGATAGTCTTTCTTTGAGGGAGGCTCGTCATTCTGGCAAGGATAGGAAAAATAAAAAAACTGAAGACCCCGATAAAGAATCAGCCGGGATGATGAAAATTAGCCACGCCCGAGAGGGTGATATGGATGAAATTGCTGAACAAGTTGTCAAAGAGGATCGTGAGGAGGCGGCACATGAGGCTAAGTCTCGGTTAAGTGATAAAGAAGATACAATAAAAGATTCTGATGTTGATGAGAGCCAGGTCTCTGGCTCAGCGGTTGATACCGATAATCAGCCATCTGAAGAAGCTGAGACACGAGTCGGCAGTTCTTCAGATGAAGCCACTAGGAACGTAGAAGAGGAGGCCAAGTTAGATCAAGTTTCTGAAGAGGCTCGTGAAGAAGTTGCCAAGCCTGAGCACCCGATAGGCGAGGCGAAGGGGACTAGTAGCGCCTCGACCGAGCAGCACGTCCCGTCGGTTGGTGGTGCGCTGAACGCTACCACTGAGCAGGCAGCTGCAGATAAGCACCGAGAGGCAAATAGCGGTAAAAATACAACAATATTGACACACGGCAAGCCGATAAGTGATCCTACAGATAGATTGATTCAAGAAACACCCCTAAATGCTGCCATGGGGCCAAATGATGAGCCGCCTTTGGTGGATATTTTTTCTACGCCTCCATCCAATCAGTCCGATGCGCATAACGTGCCTCAGCCTTCTGCTGGCTCCTCGGTAGAATTACCACCAGTAGTTCAGGCTACTGATTCTGCTGATGTTGAGTTGCCACAAGTTAATACTGGACTACCACCAGCACTGCTGTCAGCAGGTCCAACTCTCGCGGATATCGAAGCTGACGCCTTGTCTCACGCCCCAGCTACAGTAGCTATGCCGCCAATGCCTGACTTTAGTAATTTACCACCAGCGCCAACTCAGGCCACTATACCTGAGCCAGTGGCCGATAGCCCTATGCCACACTCTCCGCCGGCTGAATCAGCCTCCGCTCCAACAGAGTTTAACCCTGGTCAGTTCCAGATACCCCCTCAATAATCTATGGGATGATTCATGTTTGATAGGATAATACTAGTCGACAAACCGTCGGGAATGACTAGTTTTGGGGTAGTGGCACGGGTTAGGCGGGTTTTATCGGAGCAGGCCGGCAGAAAAGTTAAAGTTGGCCACACTGGTACGCTTGATCCGTTTGCAACTGGCCTGATGATTTTATTGACAGGCAAAAGATGCAAGGAAGCTGAGGGTTTTTCGAAATTAGATAAAGTTTATGAAGCGGAGTTTGTTGTAGGTAAGGTTAGCTCGACTGGCGATCCTGAGGGAGAAATTTCAGAAGTTTCGACTGTGCAGCCTTTGGCCTCAGAAGTAGAGGGTATTTGTCGGCAGTTTGTGGGTGATATATACCAAACTCCGCCGATTTATTCAGCTATAAAAATTGGTGGTGAGAGGGCTTATAAATTGGCTAGAAAAGGCGAAAAGCCAGTTATCCCGAAGAGAAAGGTAACCATATATTCTTTAGACGTCCTTGAGTATGATTATCCAAGTTTAAAAATCCGGGTTCACGTCTCTAGCGGTACATATATCCGTACATTGGCGGAGGATATCGGCCGAGTATTAAGGGCGGGGGCATATTGCAAAGAGTTAAAAAGAGTTCAAGTTGGGCCCTATCTACTTGATGAAGCTGATGCTTTAGGCAAACTAGGGATAACTGATTAAATATTTGACTCTCTGTGCTATACTTTTTACATGAAGCATAAAGGTTTTACTATAGTCGAATTGGTGGTTGTGATTGCTGTGATTGTAATATTGGCATCTATAAGTATCGTGTCGTATATCTTCGTTAAAGATGATGCGATGGATACAAAGATTAAGTCAGCTGTGAGTACGGTTGGTGATGCAATCGCCCTTCACGAGTCGAGCACGAAAAGCAGGGTATATTTAAACGGTGCCTTGACGAGTTCTGGCACGAGGACTGGCGCTAGCTCTGCTACGAGCGTCGATACAACACTGGTTGCTTCTAAGTACTTAAAAACTGGTTATGCTACAGGCTTAACCAGCAAAAAAGCTACAGCTAGCCATCCTGTGTTAAAAGCTTATGACTGTGGTGACGATATCGTAGTATACGCCTCTTTGAATAGCCCGACAGAAGAAGACAAGACGCATTTTGCTTCTGTTCGTACTAGTTGCGGACATAGTAACTCTCTGGTGCCAGATGGTATATATAGCTACGCGAAGATTTTCTAAGGCTCAGGGATTGGTGATTAGGCCTTCTTTTTCAGCTAGTTGGTTCATTGATTTACTTAACTCTTTGCTAAACGATTGCCCAGCGGAGAAGGCGCCCTGTTTGAGCTCGTAAAATTTTGTTATTTGTTCTTGGCTAATGGCCCCTTCTACAGCTGCCTTAGATAGTATTTCGAGCATTCCGCTAACCTGAGATTTGACGAATGAGTCTTTGGGCGAATCTGCTGTTTCTATGTAGTCTATGCACGGTTGGCTGTACGCGACACTACCATCTTCTGCCGTGCAGTTGATATGGAAATTAATTAAGGCAGGCATGACTATAGAAGCGTAACTATCGTACTTGCTGCTTTTAGTTTTAATATCGTCAAGATTTTTTTGATATTTTTTATAAATCGGTGATTGGACCGCTTCGTTAAGTTGCGTGCTGTATACAGTCCAAGACTCTTCAATTAATTGTGGATCAAAAAAATCTGATTCGGATGCGTCCGCAAAGCTTGCAAACTGGCTTGCAAGGTCAACGTAGGAGCTATGCAATGCCTCAATTTTTTGATCAGCCTCCTTTTCTGTTGGCTTAATCCACAGCAGAACACCTCCAGCCAGTAGGACGACAGTTGTGATAATAAGTGAGATAATTAGTTTTTTGGATCTTTTCTTTTTAGGAGCTTTTAGCTGTTCGTCGGCTGTAGAGATTTGCTCAGAAAACCAGTCGGGCATCTGGCTGGTTGGTTGATTATCGTTCGGTTGCATGATTCCTCCCTGTGTTTTGTCTTTAAATAAATTATACTATAAACATGAGGTGGACTGGCGCCATTATAGTGCGGTAATTATTACTTGGGCAGCTGACGGCTTGTGGTCCGAGTTTAAGTATCTAGATTTGACTGAGCTCCCGCTGATGATATAGGCGTTTGTGAATTTTACTCCTGGACGGTCCCACGCCCAAACATAGTCGATCAGTCGACTCCCATCAGATCCCGTGTGAGTGCCGTGGGACTTGCCAATACCTTTGAGACCGGTTTTTTCAAACGAGCTAACTATCGTCAAAGATTTCATGGTTTTACAAGGGAACCAGCTGACGCTACAGCTGTCACGTCGATAATTCACGTTAAAGTCACCTACTAAAAATAATGGAATGTTTTGTTTTTGGAGCATAGCAAGCTTTGTCTTTAGGTTGCCCATAATAGTTCGGGCTGCCCCGACATAGCGAGAGAGGGTGTTTATTTTCCCGCCCCTTTCGACTCCAGGGGGGGTGTGAGTATTCGCAAAATATATTTGCTGCCCTGTCGCCTTGACTTTAAATCTAGCATAGACGACATACCTGTCGCTCAGGCCTGGGACTGGGCCTAGTTTTATGGGACCACTGCCATTTTTTATTAGAGTAAGTTTATTTTTATTATAAACAATAGGGTAACTATTTGGCCGACCGCTTCCTGGGGGAGTGTAAATGCCTATACTTGTAGAATCTAGACTACTAACTGCCTTGCGCACTGCGGAATAATGAACCTCTTGTAAGCCAAGGATGTCTATGCCGTGAGACCCCATCAGTTGCTTGACCCCATTCTTAACATTAGTGGCCGAATTACTTACCCATGTATTCCAGCTAGCCATTTTTAAGGTGGCGCTAGAACCAGGCCTTACTGGTGCATTGTCGGTTGAGCTGCCCGTGCTACTGTTT
>CAZAOX010000021.1:0-5263 GCA_964486985.1 uncultured Candidatus Saccharibacteria bacterium | reverse complement strand
TTTGAGCTACTCGTCTTATTGGAGTTGTTTTGCGACTTGTTGGCCTGTAGATTGGCGGCAGGCAAGGACATTTTATCTCCAAAAACACCGCCCGGGATGAGGAAATTGGTAGTCGAGACGATACTGGCAAATAGCGCGAGTCCGAGGATAGTGTTGCGAATTACTCCAAGAGACTTTTTTATCTGATCAGAGCTACCTCCAGCAGAGGCGTAGAGGATACCAGCGTAGATGAAGGCACCAGTGGCAATTATGCCTATACCAGCTGTCAATATCTGGATAGCCGATATGATTGGTTCTAGTACCCCGCTTTCGCCGTCCTCGCAATCGATAAAGGATGTTTCGACTCCGCCACAGCTGGCTGCAAAAGCCCCCTGAGTAACGATAGCCGAAGCGGTAGATATGGTTAGCGCAAGAAGGCCGAAGGCAGTCATTGCGGCACGTATACCAGTGGGCAAGCGGCGGAACCGAAGTCGTTTAAGCATGAATACATTATACTACAGGCTTCAATGGGGTTGAATAGAGAGTGCTTATCTGATATGATAGTTTGGCTATGATAACAAAAGAAGACAAGCAAAAAGCGATTGCTTTGACTCAGGTCAACAAGAAAGATGTCGGTAGCCCTCAGGCTCAGGTGTCAATTTTGTCGGCTCGTATCAAAGAGGTTACAGAGCATCTTAAGGTCAACAAGCATGACTTTATGGCTCGTCGCGGCTTGGTGCAAATGGTAGGAAAGCGCAAGCGCCTGCTCAAGTACCTTGAGCGAACCGATTTTGAGAGTTATAAGGCAGTGATCGAACAGCTAGGTTTACGTAAGTAGCCGACGGAGGCCTTCCGAAAAAGGTTTTTTATTCGAGTGATTACCGGACTTATTTCGTCTTGGATTCTTGAGAGCACTTGATGGAGATTGGGCTCATGCGCTATACTGTTAGTGATTATGCTTAAACATCGCGATATCCGACAAGGATTTACTCTTATGGAACTTCTCGTGGTTATAGTGGTGATTGGCATTTTGGCTACAATTAGCATCGTGGTTTATACAGGCGTCCAGGCTCGAGCTAGAGCTGCTGCAACCGATCTTGAGGTGTCTACCATCAAAAAAGCATACAAAATTTATTCTGCAGAGGGCAATGGCTATCCCACAAGCTCGAGCGAAGATGAATGGTTGTCTGAGCTTAGCCATAAGATAGTGTGGGGTGGGAGCGATGATCCTGGGTTTGGAGTTGCAACCACTACTCATAAGGGTGAATATTTCGTGTTTATGAGTCAGCCAGTGCTTGCAATTTATTTTTGGGACTATAAAGAAGGGGCTTGGCGGCATATTATAGAATATGAAAATGGAGGCAGCTGGAATGATTACGCCACTCTTAATTCGGCTGGCGCTTATGGCGATAGGTGCTCTTTGGATATTCTCGAGAACTGTGGCCAACAAGGCGAATATTGATATCAGTAGCAGTCAGGGCGACCGATCTGTAAAACGGTGAATATATGGAGTTAGTCTCTAGCATGACATAAATATAAAAATATAAAAATATAAAATCGTTACTTTAGTTTGGCGACTATGACGTTTCGTCCGTCATTGGCTCCACCGAGGGTGCAGGAGTAGAGGGTGAGTTGGGGCTCGTTGGTACGATTTTCAATTTCAATAGCATCTGGCTTGACGTCAAAAACTTTTTCTATCACGTAGGTGTAGCGCTTGCCGTCGTAGTCGACGATTAATTCGTCACCGATTTTTAGTTTATCGATATTGTAGAAAGGCGACTTGCGTAGAGTTTGTTGTGGGGTCAGGCCCATGATAAATCGGTGGGCTGACAGAACGAAGTTGCCGCCGTCTTTTGGGTTGCCGTTTTCTGGCACTCGCCACCAAGCACCATGTTCCATCACGCCTTCGCTGCCGGCTTGATATGGCAGATTGATGTCGATCTTGGGGATATAGAGGCGGTTTTCAGAGATGGACTTTTTTGTTCTGGATAATTTTTTGGTAGTTGAGTTGTTGGTCGATTTGATGCTGAGGCTGTCAATTTCTGGTATGAGGGCAACATAAAGCAGGTACAAACCGCCCGCGAGTAGCAATAGTGCCAGCATACTGAGCAAAGTGTTCTTAGTGGGTAAGGATTTTTTCTTCAAGCGCATACTGGAAGTATAGACGATTTGTTTGTTATCATAAAGTAATGAACTATGCCACGAAGGCCTTGATTTTTGATGATCAAGGTAGAATTTTGACGCTTTTTAGAAGTGAAACCCATCCGACGATGGCTTTTGACCTTGATCTACCTGGTGGTGATGTTGATGAAGGGGAGACGGTTGAAGAAGGTCTCATCAGGGAGATTCATGAAGAAACTGGTCTATTTGTGGATATTCGCCAGACTCGAAGGACTGCCAGATGGCAAATTAGTGATACTGCGGTTTGGGATGTCTATCAACTACCGGCTCCGACCGATCAAGTACAAATCAGCTGGGAGCATCACGCCTACAAGTGGATGGGTCGTCAGGAGTTTATCGATCATCCCGTGGAGTGCAGGTTTATCTCGTCTATCCAGGATTGGCTCAAAGAAAATTAGCCTAAAAAGTGTGCTATAATAGTAGATGTAAACTATCGGCGGAAGGTGATAGATAGAAGTTTTTCTATAGACTAATGTCAAGAAATAAAGATTTCTACCTGTTACTCTCCGCTATATGAAAGGAGACTATATATGTCAACCATAAATCCTAATGGCAAGGAAATTACTTCTGTTTCAACAGAGTTTTTAGGCCGAACACTAACTTTAGAGATAAACCGAGTCGGTTTTCGAACGACTGGTAGCGTACTGGTAAAGTATGGCGATACGGTAGTGCTAGGTTCGGTTCAAGTCGGTTCAAAGCCAGTTCAGCTAGACTATTTTCCACTGAGTATCGATTATGAAGAAAGATTTTATGCATCTGGCAAAATTTCTGGAAGTCGATTTATTAAGCGCGAGGGGCGACCAAGCGATGAGGCGGTGCTAATCGGCAGACTAATCGATCGACCGATTCGTCCGCTATTTCCAAAAGGCTATCGCCAAGAAGTTCAGGTCGTTTCAACAGTTTTGAGCATGGATCCAGACTTTCGCCCAGATATGGTAGCGATGATCGCAGCTAGCGCAGCTTTAAGTCTAACTGGCACGCCATTTGGTGGCCCAGTTGCAGGCTTGAGGGTTGGTAGAGTTGATGGTGAGTTCAAGGCATTTTTGACAGCTGATGAGCGAGAAAAGAGCGACCTGGACCTGGTAGTGGCTGGTATCGAAAGTGGCGTAACCATGGTTGAGGCTGGCGCCAAGGAAGTCGATGAGCAGGTTATCGTTGATGCGATTGCCTGGGCTCATCAGGCGATGCAACCAGCTATCGAACTTCAGCGACAGCTAGCCCTTAGAGTAGCTCCAGAGCCACAAGAGTACACCTTAGTCTTGCCGGATGAGGCAATTCAAGCAGAGGTTGATGAGTGGGTAGCTGGTAAACTCGGTGAAAAGATCCGCAAAGATTATCCAGAGCGAAATCAAGTTGTCAATGAAATGCGCTGGGAGATGCATGCATATTTCCGTGAAAAGATCGGTGAAGAAGAATACGTAGCTCTTAACGATGAATACGACGAGGCCTTCACCTCGGCAGTTCACAAGGACGTCAGGCGAGGCATCGTTGAGGATGGCTTCCGGCCAGATGGTCGACGGCTAGATGATGTCAGGGTGCTGAGCTCAGAAGTCGGCATCTTGCCTAGGGCCCATGGTTCGAGTTTGTTCACCCGTGGTGTAACTCAGGCTATGAATGTGGTGACCTTAGCGCCGCTTAGCTATGCTCAAATTGTTGACACTATGGAGATTACTGACGGTGAGCGACGCTACATGCATCATTACAACGCACCAGGCTATACTGTTGGTGAAGTCAGGCGTATGGGTAGTCCGGGACGTCGAGAGATAGGTCATGGCTATTTGGCCGAAAGAGCGCTGATCCCGGTCATGCCCAGTGAGGAAGATTTCCCCTATGCTGTACGTAGCGTGACGGAGATCATGTCACAGAACGGCTCAACTTCGATGGCGGCAACTTGTTCTAGCTGCTTGGCGCTGATGGACGCTGGCGTGCCACTGACTCGGCCAGTTTCGGGTATTGCTATGGGCTTGATGATGGACGGCGACACACCATATGTTATGAGCGACATCGCGGATGCTGAGGATTTCGCAGGGGATATGGATTTCAAGGTGACGGGTACCGAGCAGGGTATTACCGCTCTACAGATGGATATGAAACTCCCAGGATTGCCTGTATCTGTTTTGGAAAAAGCTATTAAGCAGTCTAAAAAAGGACGAATGTTTATCTTGGAGCACATGAAGAGCGTCCTAGAAAGTCCACGAAAGGCCCTCAGCCAGTACGCTCCACGAATTGAAAAGATCAAGATCAACCCCGAGAAAATCGGTGCGGTTATCGGCAAGGGTGGAGAGATGATCAACAAGATCACTTCTGAAACTGGTGCAGAGATCGACATCAAGGACGACGGATTGATCACTGTGGCTAGCCCTGATGGCGTGTCTATCGAAAAGGCTCTGACTTGGATCAAGAGCCTAACTGAAGAGCCAGAAGTCGGACGAATTTACGAAGGAACAGTCGTGTCGATTAAAGATTTCGGTGCTTTTGTGAACATCCTTCCAGGCGTTGACGGCATGGTTCACATCTCACAACTGGCTGAAAAGCGAGTCGAGAAAGTGACCGACATTCTCAAAGAAGGTCAGGTCATTCAGGTGAAATTGATCGGCATCGACGAGCGAGGCAGAATGAGCCTCAGCGTCAAAGATGTAACTATCAAATAGAGTTTTAGCCAAAATGAAAGATAAGTCGACGAGACTGGCGGAGCTAGCGAAGGAGATAGTTAGCCGGGGCGTTTGTGCTGATTTGTCGGCACAAGCCACCCAGCTGGTCATGGGTTCGGGTAGCCCTGATGCTGATATCGTGCTGATCGGTGAGGCGCCAGGCAAAAAAGAAGATGAGTTGGGTCTGCCATTTGTCGGTGCGTCGGGTCGGTTTTTGGACGAGATGTTGGAATCAGCGGGGTTAGCTCGAGAAGATGTCTACATCACTAACATCGTCAAGTATCGTCCGCCGGACAATCGCGATCCTTCAAAAGCTGAAAAAGCTGAGTTTTGGCCATATCTTTTGCGTCAGTTGGAAATCATCGATCCGAAGGTGATTTTGACTCTCGGGCGACATAGCGGACAGGCTTTTTTACCGGACTTGGTTATATCGGAAGATCACGGTCGCCCTC
>CAZAOX010000020.1:0-9393 GCA_964486985.1 uncultured Candidatus Saccharibacteria bacterium | reverse complement strand
ACCCTTAAGCTAGTATTGCCATGTTTTTGCCTCTCTATTAGGTCTGAATAACTCCAGACAGCTCCTATGAGTGGCAAGTCTGACATATCAAAGGGTTTACGTCTATCGGTCATTTGTAGAGAGTACCACGAAGGTATTGCTCTTGCAAGCATAAGTATTAAGTGGCTTTGTGTAGTGTTTGAAGGGGTACTTTAGTCTCTGCTATGATAGATGCATGGATACAACTATTTCTAACATACAAGCAAGACAAATTTTAGATTCGAGGGGTAACCCGACTGTCGAGGCGGACGTGACACTGTCTGACGGTAGCGTAGGTCGGGCGGCGGTGCCGTCTGGTGCAAGTACTGGAGCGTTTGAGGCGCTAGAGCTTCGCGATGGCGACAAGGCCTACGGTGGCAAGAGCGTGCTAAAAGCGGTTTCTAATGTTAACAACCAGATCAAACAGCTACTAGTTGATAGGTCTCCTTTTAATCAAGTGGCTATCGACGAAGCGATGATTAGCCTTGACGGAACGCCAGATAAGTCAAATCTTGGTGCGAACGCCATTTTAGCAGTTAGTCTGGCCGTGGCTAAAGCGGCAGCGATTTCTCGTAAAAAGCCTCTATATCAATATGTAGGTGAACTAGCTGGAATCAGTCGTGATGAGTTGTCTCTGCCATTGCCGATGATGAACGTGATGAATGGTGGCGAGCACGCCTTGGGCGCTACGGACATCCAAGAGTATATGATCATGCCAGTTGGGGCGAAAGACTTCCCTCAGGCTGTCCAAATGGGCGCCGAGGTGTTCCATGCTCTGTCTAAGGTTTTGGTGGAAGCTGGCTATCCGACGACAGTTGGCGATGAAGGTGGCTACGCTCCAAAAGTCCAGGGCGGAAATTTCGAGCCCATCCGTTTAATCGCTCAAGCTATCGAAAAGGCTGGTTATCGTTTGGGCGAAGACATTTCATTGGCGCTTGATGTAGCGGCAAGTGAGTTTTATGAGGACGGAGTTTACAATCTCGCTACTGAAGGTAGAAAATTGTCAGCGAGCGAGCTGATGGACATGTATAAACAGATGGTTGCTGAGTATCCGTTGATATCTATCGAGGACGGGCTGGATGAGGAAGATTGGCAGAACTGGCAGGTTCTCAACGCAGATATGGGCGATAAAGTTCAGCTAGTCGGTGACGATCTATTGGTAACTAATACAGAGCGTTTAGAGAAGGCTATCGCCGGAAAGTCAGCCAACTCTATATTGATCAAGCCAAATCAGATCGGCTCTTTGAGTGAGACGATTGACGCTGTTAAGACTGCTAAGGCAGCTGGCTGGCGAACTGTCATGAGCCACAGGTCTGGCGAAACTGAGGATGTAACAATTGCTCATCTGGCTGTTGGTCTGGGCACTGGTCAGATAAAAACAGGTTCATTGTCGCGGTCAGAACGTATTGCTAAGTACAATGAAATCATGCGAATTGGCGAAGCAAACACTTCTTTGGAGCTAGCTCGACCTTTCGAAGTGTAGTGTTTTAGCCTCTGAGAATAGCTAGTTTTTTGGCGCTAATCTCAACGATTCTTGAGGGTGGGATATCAGTTACTTCTCCTCCATCGACATATAGCGATGCCTTATCGCCAAAATATTGCATTGCTTGTTGGATATTTTGGGCCGGTGGCGAACCTTCTGGGTTAGCGCTGGGTGCTAGAACTGGGCCAGCTTCGGCGATGATTTGCTGAAGCTTAGGTAAGTTGACAACGCGGAAGGCTAAAGTATTTTTTTCACGATGTGCATGCGGTAAATAGTTATCTCTGGCAGGGACAATAATAGTCGTTGGTCTTTCAGCGTTAAGTTTTTCGTAGGCCCGTTTGATATAAGCATCGCTTATCGGTAGCTCTTCGATACTACTGAGAAGTATTATCGAGCCCTTGTCAGGGCTTCTGTGGCGAACTGAGTAGAGCCTATCTATCGCTTTCGGATTGTTGGCACTTGCTAATATGCCGTAAATAGTATCGGTCCGCATGACTACGAGCTGTCCCTTCAGAAGGGCCTGAACTATCTTGTCGGGATGTGTGGGGTTTTCTATCACTGGATTAATATACTTTATTTAGCAACTTGGTGCAAACAAAAATGAGCCTTTCGGCTCACTTTTTAATATACGATGCATAAATTAGTCAACTATTTCGACACCCATAGAGCGGGCAGACCCAGCAACAACTTTCATCGCGCCCTCGATATCAATAGCGTTTAGCTGCTCACGCTTCTCCTCAGCGATTTCCTCGAGCTGTTTTTTAGTTAGCTTACCTACCTTGTCGGTATGTGGTTTACCACTACCCTTCTGGATGCCAGCTTTTTCGCGGATGATATCATCAACGGGTCGGCCTAGAGACTTCCAGGTGAATGTTCGGTCTTCGTAAACCTGGATGTGAACGATAACGTCCTTACCCATTTGATCTTTAGTGGCGTCATTAAATGGGTTGATAAAATCCATCATGTTTAGACCCCATTGACCTAGGGTTGAGCCAACTGGTGGACCTGCAGTAGCCCGTCCAGCTGGAATACGTAGTTTTAAGTTTCCGATAACTTTTTTTGCCATATATCCTCTTTATAAGATTATTCTGTCTTTGAAAATAGTGCGTAACGAGAGTATTATAACGAAAATCATGCTACAATGCAAGGTATGGCGAAGTTGCTAGTGGCCACGCGGAGGATTGCTAACAGTTTTGGAGCGGTTGGCTATTCACTATTGGCGTTTATCTATGCTGTGATACTAGGTGGAATTATACTCTCTTTTATCAACGGAGGACAGCTTTCTAAGATCGGCATAGAGCCAGTTGGTGAGACTATGTATAGTCAGGAGCTGGAGGCTGACGAGCCACAAAAAACAAATATTTTTGCGATGATTTTTGCTTATATTTTTGCTGCAATTTCAGTTATTTCAGCGGTCTTTATCTTTGTCACTTTCCCCTACTGGCTTGGACGTGGCGGTTCGTATTTCTTAAAGAGGTTGATTCGACTATTTCAGCAACAGGTTACTCTGCTGTCCCTACTCATTGCCAAGGCAGCAGCTTGTTTAGTGCCGGTGTTTTTTGCGGCTACGCTAGTTTTGTTTGATATCTCAAACTTAGCCCTATCATCAATAGCGGTTTCGCTAGCCTCTATGGCTGGGTTGGTTTTTTTAATCCAGCATTACCTAGCAAAGTCAGATGGCCTTGAGGCTCGAGATATCTGGTAGATTTACGCGATAATTATTAAGAGGTCTTCTTGACCTGGAGGGCGTCAAGCTCGACAGGCGTGTCTCGACCGAACATACTGACCATGACTTTGATCTTGCCTTTTGTGGCGTCAATTTCAGCGATCGAGCCGTCGAAGCCCTTAAACGGTCCGTCGGTGATGGAAACGACTTCTCCTTCAGAGAAGTTTATTTGATGTTTTGGCTCCTCGACACCCATGCGCTTTTTGATCTTTTTCATTTCTTGGTCTGAAACTGGAGTTGGCGTGTTGTCTGAGCCGACAAAACCAGTCACCCCAGGGGTATTGCGGACAATGTACCAAGTTTCATCAGTTAGGCGCATTTCGACAAGGACATAGCCTTGGAAAATTTTAACATCAACTATTTTGCGCTTACCATTCTTTATCTGAATTTGTTTTTCTTTTGGAACTACACAGTCAAAAATTTTATCTGCCATGTCAACCGCGTTAATTCTTTGGAGGATGCTTTCAGCAACCTTTTCCTCATAACCACTATAGGTGTGAATTGCATACCACTGTCTAGTATCATCGTATCGATTTGTAGCCATATCTTTTAAGTTACCTTTCTTATCTTAAAATCTGTTCAAACAATATTTTGAATCCTGCGTCGAGCAATAGGATGAAAACGGCAAAGATCGCTGTAAATATAATTACCGCAGCTGTTAGCGCCCAGGTAGCAGAGCGAGTTGGCCAGCGGACTAGTTTGAGTTCCGACCAGGCGCCCTTGAAGTAGCGGCCAAGGTTGATAAATGGATTTTTGGTTTCTTGTTCGATAATCTCTGTTTCTTTGACTTTTTTCGATGTTTTTCGAGCCGACTTTTTTACAGATGTTTTAGCTGATTGCTTAGTTTTTATTTTTGAAGTCTTAGTTTTTTCGGTATCCGTCGCCTTGATGCGTCTGACATTTGTCTTATCAGAGGGTTTAGATTTTGGTTGTGCCATAAAATCTCCTAAATTAAAAATAGTCTGCTAAGCAGACTGTCAAGTTTCACTATATATTATGATTAGGAAAATAGCAAATTTTATTCCTCAATTTGATATGATAGGTGTAGTGCTTACGTTAATTTTGATTCAGGTATACCTGGTCGCCGTGGCGGCCCTTTGCTTTACTCTTATCAAGCTAGTTAGGGCGTATCGACAATATCGCTATAGACCAGTGGTTTCTGAGTTTTCTGAATCAGGCCTTCCTGCGGTCAGTATTTGCCTACCAGCTAGAAATGAAACTCACTCGATGAGTGCATGCCTGGAGAGTGTTCTAGCTAGTGATTATCCAAAGATGGAAGTTATAGTTCTAGATGACAACTCGAGCGATAACACCTCCTATCTTATAAAGGCCTTTGCTCATGCAGGAGTGCGTTTTGTTAATGGCGGAGATAAGCCAGATGACTGGTTGGGTAAGAACTATTCCCTAGAGAGTCTACTTCTCGAGTCAAGCGGTAGATATGTGTTGTTTATGGATGTGGATACGCGTTTTGATTCATCTACGATCCGTAAATTGGTCGAAAAGGCGCTAGATGAGCATGTGGCTATGATGTCAGTTATCCCTCAACGTTATGACATGCATCGACCAAGTGCTTGGTTCTCATCATTAAGGTATTTTTGGGAGATTGTCTTGAATCGCCCATCGCTACCTGGTTCATCCTCGGCGGTGTGGCTGGTTGATAGGCATTTATTGTCGGATAACTTAGGTGGTTTCTTTAGGTGGCGAGATGAAGTTCAGCCCGAAATGTACATAGCCAAAGAGATGTCAAAGGTCGGCGCGTATCAGCTGCTAATTAGCACGCCATCACTAGGAGTCAGTTATGCAAAAAAATGGTCATCACAGATCGAGACTGGTCGAAGATTGTTACTCCCAAGGTTTAACAATTCAATACCTAGTTTGCTTGTTGGGGTTGGCTTGATGCTAGCTGTTTTGGTGTCGCAATTTGTTGGTGTATATGCTCTGATTTTTTCTGATTCGCTAATTTTACTTATGAGTCTCAGCCTTGGTGTATTGGTAACGATAGCTTTCGTAGCTTATAGCAACCTGGTATGGAGCAGAGGCTGGTGGATAGCCATTTTTGTAGCGCCATATATAGTTTGGCAAGAGCTCTTTTTGTTAGCGATGAGCGCAATAGGTTATCACCGAGGTACCATCACTTGGAAGGGGCGCCCAGTCAGCAGGCCCGGGCTAAAGTGAGGGGTGTATCTATTTTTCAATAGGCAGACTGAAGCTGATTGTCGTACCGTGGTTCAGGCGACTGTCGATATCGATTTTAGTACCCATTTTTTTAGCCAATTTAGCAGCTATATATAAACCAAGACCAGTGCCACTAGTCTCACGAGTTCGATAGTCTTCGGCGCGGTAGAAGCGCTTAAAGATATTTTTTTGATCTGCCCGACTTATGCCTATGCCCGTGTCACTTACACTGAGGGTTACTTTATCTGCATCTAACTTGGCGATAATAGAGACGGAGCCTTTTTGAGTGTAGCGTATAGCGTTTGTGATGAAGTTTTGGAGCAATTCTTGGAGGTATAGTCTAGAGGTGCGAACAAAAACGTCCTGGTTGGGTGCATCGGACTTTAGTTCTATCTTTTTGTCAGCGGCTTTTTTAGTATATTCTGTCTCAAGTTGCTTGATAAGGTCGGTTACGTTGATGGACTCTGGCTCATCGGAGATGCCCCTTTCGGCTCGAGAGAGTGTACTCAGGTCATTAACCATCTTTGCGAGGTAGATGACTTGTTTGTGCGCTTCTTTTAGGGATTCGTTGACTTTACGGTGGTGCCCCCTGTCGCTAAGAATCTTTGAAGTACTGAGTGATGCCTCGGCGATGGTGACAGGAGTCCTTAGCTCATGACTAACAACACTGATGAATTCGTCCCTCTCCTCCTCTAGGCTTTTAAGCCTGGTGATATCTCGAAGTATGAGGACGTAACTACTGGGCTTGCGGTTGTCGCTATCACCACTCAGAACAGGAGCGAAGGTGGCCTCTAGGCGCAGTTGGTCTTCATCGGCTGTTAGCATGGTGATGTCGTCACGTTTGCGGATAGAGCTTGATCTAGAAAGTTCTTTGATGATGTCAATCGGTTTACTGTCGGTGTCGGTAATTTTAAGTAGATCAGCAATATTTTGTCCATCAATATCTTTGTTAGTATCGAGAATATCAAGAGCTGCTGAATTATAGAGATGAACCATACCCTTGCTGTCGACGCTAAGGACTGCGTCGGTGATATTGTTAATGAGAGTGATTGTACGGGCTTTTTCTTCCTGTTCTCGCTGTTGTAGGTCGCTGATACGCATAGTGGGTAGCACTTGATGGCTCAGGGCGTTAGCTATAAAAAAACTAATCGATATAACAACTAGACCAGTAGTCGAGCAAATGAGTGCAGTCCATCCATCTGTCTCAATTATCACTTTAGGTAATAAATGAGCTAAATATAGTAAGGCATATATTTTATAAAATTTTGTGTCTGCGATGATGAATGCCAATACCAAAAAGGCGATCCAGAGTACTGGGAGTATGGGGCTTATAGATGGCAGTAAAATTGACTGTAGCGACAACACAACAAATCCATAGGCTAGCAACAATTGGTGTATCAGGTTACTAGACGGTACTCGGGATAATATAGTGGCAAATATCGTCAATATGAGCCAGCTCATAATTATCAAAATTATCAATTCTTGCCGGATGAGCGAGCTAGGGTCGAGGATCTGAAGTAAATAGTAGATTGACGCCAGCAGTCCGAGGGCGGCAACTGAGGAAAAAACTACCCTGTAGCCGTCTTTTCTCAAGAGACTACCGTTTAGCTCAGGTATATTTAGAAAACCACCCTTCATGTATGTGATTATTGTACCACGAGTAGCAATTTGCCTAAATGTTCGGACTATAGTTTTTTAACTTTTTACGGTTTTTTAGAAATTCTGAATCATATCTTGCAACCTCTGACCAGAATTCTTTTGAATGGTTCATATGACGGGTATGACATAGTTCATGAATCAGGACATAGTCAATCAACTCAAACGGTAGCTTCATCAAGGCGATGTTCATGCTTATTGTACCGTTTGACGAGCAGCTCCCCCATCGACTGCCTGCATGAGTGAATCTTGTGGATTTATACTCAAAACCGTGAGTTTTAGCCAGGTAGTGTAAGCGTTTCGGTAAGTAGTTTTTGGCCTCTTTTCGCAAAGCTTTGGCAACCTCTTGGCGTATATCTTGTTGAACTTCGGGAGCTCCTAAGGGGTGTGTATTTGGCAAGCTTGCGATAATTTTAGTGCCAGTAGTTTGAACATGATAATTTTCAGAGCGTTCAATTATTAGAAAGTGGCTTTTACCGACGATCTGATCTTTGATGTATCCATATTCGTTAGCCCTTCCTACAACCAGCTTCCTTATGCTAGCCCTGGATGTTTTTAACAGGGCTTTTATAGCTAACTTTGGCGTCTTGTAGGGTGTGATGATCTGTAGGCGTCCATCGGTAGATATTTTTATGGATATTCTTGAGCTATTGCGACGAGTTTTGACTTCTATCTCACCAAATTCATCATCATGAAGTATTGTCATAGCCCTAGCTACCTAGCCTGGAGTCTAGTAGAGCGTCGTCTTTCAGGCACAAGTTTAGTGGTCGGCGCTTGGTGTGAAGCACTTTGGATGGGTGGTTTTGAGTAGTCTGCTAGAAATTTTAAAACAGTTTTTGCCTGTGTAGAATACGTGTGGCGCCCACTAATCACTACAAATGCTTCGCTTTCATGTGGTTGCGAGAATTGTTTCAGCTCTTTTTTATATTCATCCGCTGACATGCGCTTAAGGGAGCGTTTCCTGGATGTGTTCGCATCTGTCTGCACCCAAACAAAAAGTACTCGATAGCCTTTGTTATTAGCGTACCTAGCTAGAGCTTTTCTGTCGACCTGCTTGCCTAGGCGCCCATCGTAAATGATGGTTTGTCGAGTCTTCATAGTTTCACGTAGGATGAGATTAGATAAATTAGTAGAAGTTTCGTCTTCTGAACCAAGCCTGTCAAAATAGTGCCTACTGATGAGTGGGGATGAGAAGGTCTCTGCAAATTGTTGAGCGAACTGAGTTTTGCCAGCTCCAGGCACTCCCACGGTCGCTATAATGTGCGGTGTTGTTAACTCCAATGACTTCATAGACCTAATTATATCAGAGTTGAGATGTCTTTTCACTGTGCACTCAGGCTTCAGGTTGCCCGACTGTCACTTTATTGCCTGTCAGGGGACTGAATGAGGTCTCGAGGAGTTTGTTGCTATTTATATCTCTCTTCTTAGCAGAACCATGTTAGCAGTTTCATTGATATTTTGTTATTTTTTGGGAGTAGGGATAGTTTTGATAAGAAATTATAATTGCGCAATATATTCATCTAGGCCAGTTAACCAGCCACCCTCAAACAACTCATCTGGTTTGAACTCACCTAGGTCAACCCAGCGATATTCATCGTGGTGATCGCCAAGTTTAATTTCACCTCCACCGTATTGTGCTTCATATCCTACTGCGAAAATACGAACAGGGACACCTATACCTTGCTCTATGCGCTCTACGCGAAAGAAAACTTTAGGGTCTCCAATACTGTATTTAACACTTGTGCCAATCTCTTCTGTTATTTTACGTTTAATGACGGATTCGAGTGGTTTTTTGAACTCGTCCTTTTTGATACGACCACCTGGTATATCCCAGCTACCGAAAATATCATGGGTTATAAGGAGCTTATTGCCGTCACGAAGTAGCAACTTTACCGCTACAAAGTAAACATCTTTTCCGTTAACTTCCATGATCGTACTATATCAAAATACTTACCTTGTTGCAGTAGGGCGTGTGCTCGATACTTTTATTGTATGCCTGGGAAGCATATCATCGGCTAGATACTGCACAGGCTATACATTTAGCAGCATGCGAAGCTATTGGCATAGTTGATATGGCCCAGCCCCATGCTGTCTTATAAATAAATAAGAACCTATATGAACGCAGGCTCTTTTTTCTTGACAGTGGCACGTGGAATACTAGGGTATAAGCCTGCCTCACTCGGCAAAATGAGCAAGCTAATTTTTCGCTCGTTTCGTTGGCTTATCGTACCACGATCTTGGCACTTTGCTAAAGCAAGTCGCGATCGTGGTTCAATCCCACACAATCTCATCAAGAGAAAATGACGAACCGACAGCTCGTCATTTCCTCTTGGCA
>CAZAOX010000019.1:8772-9565 GCA_964486985.1 uncultured Candidatus Saccharibacteria bacterium | reverse complement strand
AAATGTGCAAAGGCGCGGTTGGCCTCTGCCATGCGGTGGGTGTCTTCTTTCTTTTTGTAGGCCGCGCCTGTTTCGTTGCAAGCATCGACAATCTCCATGCCTAGTCGTTTAGCATAAGGCATACCCGTTCGAGCTCTAGCTGACTGGACCAACCAGCTGAAGGCAAAATGCAATTGCCTATGACCTTGAACTGGAAACGGAATCTGATAGTTAGCACCACCAACTCGGCGAGATTTAACCTCAAAGTTGGGGCTGAGATTTCGGATAGCCTTTTCAAACACCTCTAGTGGGTCCTCACTATCAAGCTTCTTAGCGGCCATCTCAAGGGCATCATAAACTGCTTTTTCAGCTGTTAACTTCTTGCCGTCTTTAATCGACTTGTTGATCAATCTCTGGACAAGAATACTCTGATATTTCCTGTCAGGCTGGATATTTCGTTGAAGTTTTTTAGTAACTTTTCGGGGCATGATTATTTATCTCCCTTCTTGGTGCCGTACTTAGAACGGCCCTGCTTGCGGTCGTTAACTCCCTGAAGGTCAAGAGCTCCTCGGACAACGTGATAGCGCACACCAGGTAAATCTGGCACACGACCGCCACGGATAAGCACCACGGCGTGCTCCTGAAGGTTATGCCCTTCACCGCCGATGTAGGCCCATACCTCATAGCCATTGCTTAACTTAACGCGAGCTACCTTACGAAGAGCTGAGTTTGGTTTTTTAGGGGTTTTTGTAGTTACGCGGACACAAACACCACGCTTTAGAGGCGCATTTTGGTCATAGTAGCGAGTCTTCAG
>CAZAOX010000019.1:3398-8762 GCA_964486985.1 uncultured Candidatus Saccharibacteria bacterium | reverse complement strand
CGTTATGGATCCTACCAAGCGCAGGAGACTTCGACTTCTTTTTAGCAATTTTGCGAGGTTTTCGCACCAATTGATTAATTGTTGGCATACTTTAAGTACTCCTAGTTTAAATATGCTTAAAAATAGTGTGACCTTTTGGCAGCAATCCGTTAGGTCAATTATCTACCCCATACATCATAGCTGTACACCAAATGACATACGGGCAAATGGAAACTCTCTTAGAGTATAGCACAGATGAAGCAAAATGTCCACCCCTCTAGGCCTTAAGCCTCAATGCTTAAAATGAAGAGCGTGGCGCCAGATGCCTGGCGCCGTCTATACTACTCTTCAGTAAATTCTTCAGCTATATCGAACTCGGTCGCATCTTCATCGGTCGAGACGCCTGTACCAACAGGAATCTTTCGGCCAATGATAACATTCTCCTTGAGGCCGTGTAGATGATCAGCTCGACCAGATGTGGCAGCGCTAATCAGCACTCGGGTTGTGTCTTGGAAGCTTGCAGCTGATAGCCAGCTATCGCTCCAGATAGACACCTTTGTGATACCTAACAGTAATTGAGTGTAACTAGCCAACTCTTTACCATCAGCTGCCAATTTCTTGTTAGCATCTACAACAGCAGCCTTAGAGACAATATCGCCTGTTACGAAATCACTATCACCTGGCTCCTCGATCTGAACACGACTAAACATCTGACGAACGATTATCTCGAGATGCTTGTCAGCGACATCCTGACCTTGAGAGGCATAAATATGCAAGACCTCATTGATGATATATCGCTGTGTAGCCTCAACGCCCTTGTGTTTCATCAGACTGTGTAGGTTTAGAGAACCTGAAGTCAACCTGTCTCCTGCTTCGATAACATCGCCAGATTTGACAACTAGGTGCGCAGTTCCAGGTACTTCATAGCGTTGTGGAGCACCAGCTTTAGAAGTTACGATTAATTGGTCGTCCGCAACATCAACAGCTCCATCAAAAGGTGCCACAATTGGACTATCTTCTTCGGCGGTATTGGCTAAGATGTCGCCCTTCTTGACATCAGAACCGGCCTTAACAAGAACAGTTCGGTCCTCTAGACTTACTCTTTCGACCTGACCTGCTTGTGGTGAAACCTGAACGATGTACTTTTTGCCATCCTCCCATGCTTCAATGACGCCAGCAACTTCACTGACATGAGCTTGACCCTTAGGAGTTCTGGCCTCAAATAGCTCTTCAACTCTCGGTAGACCCTGGGTAATGTCGCTACCGGCAACACCAGACGCATGGAATGTCCTAAGAGTTAATTGCGTACCTGGCTCACCAACAGACTGAGCAGCGATAACACCAACAGGCTGAGAGGTCTCGACTAGCAAGCCGGTCGCCATATCTACACCATAGCTCTTTTGAGGAATACCGCTTAGGTTGCTTGTAGAAAGAACAGACTGGATCCTTACGGAATCGATAGTCTTATCGGCTTCTATAGCCTCGGCAACAGCCTTAGATATCAGCTCGTCCTTCTTGACATAGCCCTTAACATCTTCAGCTGCATAGCGACCAAACAACCTAGCCGCAAAAGCAATCATTGTTTGATCGGTCTCATTACGATAGATAGCAAAACCACTGTCGTCGCCCGGTTCGTCAGCTACAGTAAAGACATCTTGAGCGACATCAACGAGGCGTCGAGTTAGATAACCTGCATCCGCGGTCTTGAGAGCTGTGTCGATTAGGCCCTTTCGAGCACCGCGAGTAGCCACAAATGCCTCAAGACTTGAGAGTCCCTCTTTGTAGCTAGAGCGGATCGGTAACTCAATCTCATGGTTTGTCGCGTCAACTGTGATACCAACCATAGCGCTAGCTAACTTAACATTGGAGATATCACCACGAGCACCAGAGTTAACCATGACCGAGATACTCGTATCCATATGTGACAACTGATCCTTAAGGAAACTTTCAATCTTTCTATCTACCTCACGCCAGTTAGCAACTGTTAGCTCGTAGCGCTCCTCTTCGGTAATCAACCCCTCGTCGTACTGCTCCGATATCAGCGTAGTTTTTTTGTCGCCCTCATTAACAAACTCTTGTATTTCATCAAAATGCAAGTAGTCATCTTTTCCAGTAGAGACAGCGGCAGTTGTTGCAAACCTAAAGGCCTGGCCTTTCATACGGTCAGCAATGAGAGCTGTTTCTTTGGCGCCGTATTTATCAAAAATTTGGCCAAGGACCTTTTTAAGCTGTTTCTTGGTTTGAACGTTATTGTCATATGGAAAGTCTTCTGGAAGAATCTCGTTAAAGAAAACTCGGCCCAATGTCGTCTCACGGAGTTTACCTTTGACGTAAATCTTAATCGGTGACTGAAGTTGGATAACTCCATTGTCATAAGCCATTTCAGCTTCATAAACTGAAGCAAATGCTCGAACCTTGTCGCTTTGGGCTGCAGGCTTGTCGTAGGTCAAATAGTAATTGCCTAGGACGATATCCTGGGTAATCTGAAGGACCGGTGAGCCGTCAGCAGGCTTAAGGAGGTTCTTATCTGCTGTCATCAAATCACGAGCTTCAGCCTGAGCCTCATCAGATAGCGGTAAATGAACAGCCATCTGATCACCGTCGTAGTCAGCGTTAAAGCCGTTGGCTACGAGTGGATGTAGCTGGATAGCTTTACCCTCGACCAATACTGGCTGAAAAGCCTGAACACTTAGCCTATGAAGGCTAGGCGCACGGTTCAGCAGAACATATTTACCCTCAATTACAGAATCCAGAGCATCCCAAACAACAGCCTCCTCTAACTCAATCATTCTTGTAGCAGAACGGATATTATGAGCATACTCCTCACGTATCAACCAACTGATGATAAATGGCTTAAATAGCTCTAGCGCCATTTGCTTTGGTAGGCCACATTGATTGATCTTTAGTTTAGGACCGACAACGATAACTGATCGCCCAGAATAATCAACACGCTTACCGAGAAGATTCTGACGGAATCGTCCTTGCTTACCTTTTAGCATGTCAGAGATTGACTTGAGTCGCCTGCGACCACCTGTTGAGCTAACAGCACGACCGCCTCTAGCAGCTGAGTTGTCGATCAAAGCGTCGACTGCTTCCTGAAGCATACGCATTTCATTTCGACGGATCACCTCAGGAGCGTTTAGTTCAACCAGCTTCTTGAGACGATTATTGCGGTTAATAATTCGTCGATACAGATCATTTAAGTCGGATGTAGCAAAACGCCCACCGCTTAGAGCCACCATCGGCCGTAGGTCTGGTGGGATAACAGGTATGGCCGTTAAGCAGAGACTACTTGGCGAAATGCCGGCTGACTGCATGCCCTCTAGGACTTTTAGTCTCTTGAGGAGCTTCTTCTCACGCTGACCTTTGGCAGATTCTGCCTCTTCAGACAACTGAGAAATTAACTCGTCGAGATTTACAGTATCTAAAAGCTGTTTCAGCGCAGCTCCACCCATACCGACCTCTATCAGGTCTTGGTATTCTTCAGGCAGATTGCGGTAGTCAGTATCAGAAATTAGTGCACCATAGTTTAGAGATTCAAGCTGTGATTTCTTTTGTAAGTACTGCTCCTCTAGCTCCTCGACTTCGCGAGTCCTCTCTTTTGCTAGCGCCTTGATGTCAGCTCCTTCAGCTTCAGCAGCAGACTCGTAGCGTAACTTGATAGCAACTCTAGCAGCCTCAACCTCAGCCTTCAGATCCTCGAGTATCTGATCACGTGTAGCTTCATCTACTTTAAGCACGGCGTATGAAGCGAAGTAAGCAATTCTTTCAATGTTTCGAACAGTCATGCCAAGAAGCAGACTCATCGCACTTGGAGTACCTCTCATAAACCAGATATGAGCAACTGGCGCAGCTAAGCTGATGTGGCCCATGCGCTCTCTGCGGACGATCGACTTAGTAACCAAATCACCCTTCTTGTCGACCGCAGCTTCTCGTGAACGAACACCACGAAGTTTTGTGTCATGCGGGTTGATATCCTTGACTGGGCCAAAAATCCTCTCACAGAATAGACCATCTCTTTCAGGTTTCTGGGTACGGTAGTTGATTGTCTCTGGCTTCAAGACCTCACCGTGGCTCCACTTGAGAATATCATCTGAACTAGCTATGACGAGGCGAACTGCATCAAAATCACTAATATCTGTTCCGCCAGCTACATATTGAGCCATCTTACGCCTCCTCCTTTATCTCTTCAACTTCATCGATGTCCTGTATGCTCATACCGTCATCGATATCCCCGATATCGTCTGATTCATCGAGAAAAACATTGTCATCCGACCCATCGTCAGACCGAATTGAGACTGACGGAGCAGTTTTGTCCGCTGGGCCGGCCTCGGCTATCACCTCTTCAGCGTCGAGAGTATCCTCATCGCTGAGTAAGTCAACTCTGAGTCCTAACCCTTGCAACTCTTTAACAAGGACGTTAAAGCTTTCAGGTAGCTTTGGACCAACAATAGTTTCGTTTTTAATGATTGACTCGTAAGCTTTGGCACGGCCGTAAACATCATCTGATTTGATTGTCAGCATTTCCTGCAAAGTTGATGCAGCTCCGTAGGCTTCAAGAGCCCAAACTTCCATCTCACCAAAGCGCTGACCACCGTTTTGAGCTTTACCGCCAAGTGGCTGCTGGGTAACCATAGTATATGGACCAGTTGAGCGAGCATGAATCTTGTCTGATACCATATGATGCAGTTTGATCATGTGCATTAGACCAACAGTGGTCTTTTCCTCAAATTCTTCACCAGTCCTACCGTCATAAAGCTGAGACTTACCGTCTGGAGATAAGCCGGCTTTTTCAAGTTCGGCAGATATAGTTTGCTCGGAAACTCCATTAAATGGAGGGGTTGCGACTCTGTAGCCTAGTGCACGAGCTGCCATACCTAAATGAGTCTCGAACAACTGACCAAGGTTCATACGACTTGGCACGCCAAGTGGGTTTAAGATAACATCTACAGGAGTACCGTCGGCCAAGAAAGGCATATCCTCGATAGGCAATATCTTTGCTATAACACCCTTATTACCGTGGCGACCTGCCATTTTGTCACCTACGCCAATCTTGCGTAGCTGTGCAACAAATATCTGGATTTGCATCAATACGCCTGACTTTAGCTCATGACCATTTTCTTTAGAAAATATCTTAACGCCAACAACTTTTCCGCCACCCGCGTTGTTCATCCGTTGAGAAGTGTCGCGAACGTCCTTGGCTTTTTCGCCAAAGATAGCGCGCAGTAACCGTTCTTCAGAGCTTAGCTCTTGCTCGCCCTTTGGAGTAATCTTACCAACTAGGACATCTCCAGCCCTAACTTCAGAACCTACTTGAACGATACCAGTCTCGTCAAGGTTTCGCAGACTTTCTTCAGAAACGTTAGGAATATCTCTAGTGACGAT
>CAZAOX010000019.1:0-3373 GCA_964486985.1 uncultured Candidatus Saccharibacteria bacterium | reverse complement strand
GGGCCTAGTTTAGTCTCACGAACCTCAACATTATAGTCCTTGATGTTGATGCTAGTTAGAGTGTCATCCTGGACTAAACGGTTAGACATGATGATAGCATCATCCATGTTATAGCCACCCCAAGGCATAAACGCCACCAATAAGTCTTGGCCAAGGGAAATCTCACCTTCGGCGATCGAAGGGCCCTCGATCAATATATCGCCAGTTTTTACTTTGTCGCCACGAGAGGCTACACCTTTTTGGTTGTAGCATCTATCATCATTATTTTTGATGAAGTGCCTTAGCTCGTAAACCTTGACACCATCTTTATACTTGACGTGAATTTCGTCTGCATCAGCGCGCACAACCTCACCAGCACCCTCTGCAACAACTAGGTGTCCGCTGTTTCTAGCAACGTCTTCTTCAATGCCAGTCCCAACAGCAGCTGGCCTTGGAGTCAGCAACGGCACCGCTTGTCGTTGCATATTTGATCCAGTCAAACTGCGGTCAATACGATTTTTCTCGATAAACGGAACTAGCGATGCGGTTGAGCCGAGAATTTGCTTATGCGCTGCATCCATCAGGGTAACGTCTTTGGCATCGACCTGCTCTGGTCGCATATTATTCCTTGCACTAACTCGCTCGTCCCTAAATGATCCGTCCTCATTGAGAACTTCGCCAGCATCAGCGATAACTTCAAATGCCTCTTCAGCCGCATCAAGATAAACTATTTCATCAGTAACTTTGCCATTTTTAACCTTTAGGTATGGCGTTTCGATAAAGCCATATTCGTTAACTCGAGCATAGGTAGCCAGGTTAAGTACCAAGCCGATGTTTGCACCTTCAGGAGTTTCAACCGAACAAATCCTACCGTAATGAGTAGGATGAGCATCACGAACGTCAAACCCTGCTCGCTCGCGACTCAAACCACCAGGGCCAGTTGAGCTTAGACGTCGCTTGTGGCTAAGCTCGGAAAGTGGGTTAACTTCGTCTAGTAACTGACTTAACTGACTGGAAGTAAAGAATTCCCTAACCGCAGCGACAATAGGTCGTGCATTGATAAGCTGGTTTGGCCCAACCGTCTCAATATCAGTTACACTCATGCGGTCCATAGCGTTTCGTTGCATCCTAAGCATACCAACGCGGAACTGTCGGGCTAGCAGTTCACCGACCAATTTAACACGGCGATTGTTCAAGGCATCGATATCATCAGCAGGATCTTGAGTATTGTTCAAGCGAATTAATTCACGGATAATCGCAACTAGATCAGACATCTGGAACGTACGATTTTCGGCAGTATTAGCTAGGTCAAGACCGAGTCGTTGATTGATCTTGTAGCGACCAACTCGAGAGTAGTCAAACCTCTTATAATCAAAGAACATGCGTTCAATCATTTGGCGAGCGTTGTCAACAGTCGCAAGATCGCCTGGTCGCAAGCGACGATAAACTTCGATCAATGCTTCATTGGCGCCTCTGGTTGTGTCTTTTTCAAGCGTAGCTTCGATGTATTTAATCTCACCATTGTCTACATCGCTGAACAGATTTTTGATTTCGCTAGTCTTGGGGTATCCTAGGGCCCTGAGTAGCGTGGTCACTGGTAACTTACGACGACGATCAATTTTGACATAAAGAGCGCCGTTACTAGCTGTTTCAAACTCTAGCCAAGCGCCACGACCTGGAATAATCTTGGCACCGTAAAGATTACGCTCAGCACCCTGTTCGGCCGTGAAAAATACTCCAGCAGATCGAATCAGCTGGCTTACAACTACACGCTCAGTACCGTTAACAACAAAGGTTCCGCGCTCGGTCATCCATGGGTAATCACCAAGGTAAATCTCTTGTTCTTTTACTTCGCCAGTGACTTTATTTGTAAGTTCAAGGTTCGCATACAGAGATGCCTCAAAAGTTGTGTTATTTTCTTTCGCATATAGATCGGAGGTTTTTGGCTCCTCGAAACGGTATGAACCAAAACGAAGCGATAGCTTTTGACCAGTATAATCATCGATTGGGTTGATTTCTGAGAATATTTCACTCAAGCCCGTTTCAACGAACTCCTTCCATGAATCTTTTTGATGTGTTATGAGATCTGGCAATTGTAAATCATCATTGCCCGACGTGAAAAATACACGTCCACTTTTAGCGGTTGCCTGTTTTGCCACGGGTGTATACACTCCTCGCATTAGTATTTAGTGATAGATCGGCTCGAAGATCTCTAAGTAAATAGCCCGCATCTGTCTTGCCTAGGATTTACAGATACGGTTAATGCCATCACTTCACTACTTCATAACTTACTATTGTATCGTAGTTAATGGACTATTGCAAATACTTTATATGTTAAATTTCCAAATTAAAAGAACTCACACCTAGAGCCGACGGCTCTATACATGATATGATATCGCCATGCCAGCAAGCCCTAGGAGTAACGACTTTCTATCAGATAACACTATTTCTCAGATTGCTGAGAAATACGGTATTGCGCTATCCGCAGATTCGCTAATCCGCCACGAGAAAGGGTATCGCAATCGATCACATAGCTTTATAGGCAATGATGGCAATAAATATAATTTTATACTCTACAAAGATGAAGATGGAATATCGCAACTGATTAAGCGGATTAACCGTGTCAGTGAACTGGCAGCTACTGTAGGATTACCAGTTCGCCGACCGGCTGATACTAAGATACTTCAGGTAGGTCATCGATTCGGCGCGCTATATAACTATCTAGACGGCCAAACGATACCCTGGGAGTCTTTTGGTATGAAGCACATAAAGCTAGCAGGTAGCTTCATGGCTAAACTCCATCAGATCGACCCAAAGCTGCTCGAGGAATCTCTTCCCGACATAGCCCAACAATCAGAGGTAGCTTACTTGCGGATGAAGGGCTATCTTACCGACACCACTATCTCTAAAACGATTGAAGCTAAGCTAGGCCTGCAAGTTCAGATCCCTAACTACAGCCACCTATTTGATAACTTACATCAACATACCCTCAAAACTATCCTCCATATGGATATGGTTCGTGGAAATCTACTGTTTCAGGATGAAAAGAGAAATACTACCACTCCGTTTACGATAGATGGTAGTGCACTATCTGGAGTCATTGATTTTGAAAAAGTTGCAATTGGCCATCCCCTTTTTGACATTGCTAGGTCACTGGCTTTTTTGTTAGTTGATTCCCAGAAATCATATCCCCAGATCATAAAATACTTTATCGATTCTGGCTATCGAAAACGAGGAGGCGGCCGAGTTGAACGAATCCAAATCGACGGCCAAGATGCCCTGACTGGATTGATCAGTTTTTACTTACTGTACGACTTTTATAAATTTCTCAAACAAAACCCCTATGAATCCTTGCACTTAAACCATCATTATCACAAAACAAAACAAGCGCTCC
>CAZAOX010000018.1:0-10284 GCA_964486985.1 uncultured Candidatus Saccharibacteria bacterium | reverse complement strand
AATACTGACCTGACATCATCCCCTCCTTCCTCCCCGTTACCGGGGCAGTCTGGCCTGAAAAATACAACAGACCATAAGGGTTGCGCTCGTTGATGGACTTAACCAAACATCTCACGACACGAGCTGACGACGGCCATGCATCACCTGTCATAGGGTTCCAAAAGGCACAGTCTACTTTCGTAGTCCTTCCCTAGATGTCAAGTCCTGGTAAGGTTCTTCGTTTATCATCGAATTAAAGAACATGATCCACCGCTTGTGCGGGTCCCCGTCAATTCCTTTATGTTTTAGCCTTGCGGCCGTACTCCACAGGCGGGATACTTAACGCGTTAGCTTCGCTACTGAAGGGGTCGATACCTCCAACAGCTAGTATCCATCGTTTACGGCGTGGACTACCCGGGTATCTAATCCGGTTCGCTCCCCACGCTTTCGTGCCTTAGTGTCAGAAATAGCCCAGTAACCTGCCTACGCCATTGGTGTTCCTTCTTATATCTACGGATTTCACTCCTACACAAGAAATTCCAGTTACCTCTACTACTCTCGAGTTTACCAGTTTGAATAATAGTCTGTAAGGTTGAGCCTCCAGCTTTCACTATTCACTTAATAAACCACCTACGCAACTCTTTACGCCCAGTCACTCCGGATAATGCTTGCACCCTACGTATGACCGCGGCTGCTGGCACGTAGTTAGCCGGTGCTTATTCATGAGTTACCGTCATATTCTTCACTCATAAAAGAAGTTTACAATCCGAAGACCTTCATCCTTCACGCGGCGTTGCTCCATCAGGGTTGCCCCCATTGTGGAAGATTCCTCACTGCTGCCTCCCGTAGGAGTCTGGGCCGTGTCTCAGTCCCAGTCTGGCTGATCATCCTCTCAGACCAGCTATAGATCGTAGGCTTGGTAGGCCATTACCCTACCAACTACCTAATCTAACGCAGGCTCCTCCCAAAGCGTCCGAAGACTTTAATCCGAAGACCATATGCGGTATTAGCCACCCTTTCGGGCAGTTATTCCTCACTTTGGGGCAGATTCCTACGCGTTACTCAGCCGTCCGCCACTCGTCATCACTTTGCACTCCCGCTTCCTTCGGCGCTCTAGTTTATACTAAAGCGTTTCACTTACGGAATATGGGATGAGATTTTTAAATAAAAATCAACATTCCCGTCTCCGTAGAGAAGAAAACGATAGTGCAAAGCATGTTACCGTTCGACTTGCATGTGTTAGGCACGCCGCCAGCATTCATCCTGAGCCAGGATCAAACTCTCCGTTAAAGATAGATAAGGGGCTTGCCCCTTAAGCGCGATGCGAGCGAATAAATCGCTCGAGATCGGCTTATCCCCCTAAAGCAGTTTCTGACGAAACTGTTAGAAGGCTATCCATCTGATGTACTTTTTAAAAAGTACTAAAGCTCTCATAAAATAAACTGACGATGATTTGCACAATCAAATTGTTAAAGTACATATCAGACTGGTCAAGCTGCAATTAGCTTAATCCATTTCATCTCTCCAGATGTAATTGTCGCTTTACTCGCATGCTCTGGCGACCAGACTATCGTCTATCTTATCTCAGATGGCACCGATAGTCAAGCCTCTAATTGTTTCAATGTGTAGTAATAAATACAACATAGCTTATAATGACGCCCACTACAGCTCCAGCGATTACCTCCCACAGGGTATGTCCATGTGCCACCACTACTGGACGGAGTTTACTTTTCTGCTCATCCAGCAAGCTATTTAGCAAAACGCCCTGCTGGCCCGATGACCGCCTAACCATGACTGCGTCATACATAACTATAGAGGCCAAGAGAAAAGCTAAAGCAAAAACACTACTAAGCCACCCCTCGCCTAAGCCAATCGACACAGCTAAAGCTGACACCGTTGCGCTATGCGCACTCGGCATACCGCCGGACAGAAGAAGCATCCTGCCAGATTGCTCGCTAAAAATCCTCCTATTTCGCCCTGCCAATCTAGCTAAATGTTTTAATGTTTGTGCCACCATCCAGGCGACAGCTGGTGCCACTAGATATATCACTTGTTATCGCTCTCCTGCTCGTCTTCAGTTTCTTCCATCAGGCCAATAGAGGACACGGCATCATCATTGCCTAGCCGCATAATTGTCACGCCCTGCGTAGTTCGACCGAGCATCTTGATATCTCCTAGAGCCAATCGAATTGTCTGACCATTTTGCGACACGAGTAGCGCCTCAGTCATGCCTGGCTCGATAGTCTGCACAGATATGATTGGCCCAGTTTTGGTAGTGACTACAGCCGCTTTTATGCCCACTCCGCCACGACGGTGTGCAGGGAAATTGGCAACCTTAGTACGCTTCCCAAAACCTCTCTCACTGATGACCAGCAAGACTTGATCGTCATTTGTCACGATGTCCATACCAACTACGCTGTCATTTGGTCGTAGCCTGACCCCACGAACACCACGCGCCACACGCCCCATCGGCCGCGCATCTGCTTCATTAAAGCGAATCGCCTGCCCAGCAGAAGTGGAGATGATAATGTCGTGAGCCCCACTAGTTTTCTGAATCCATCTCAGCTCATCACCATCATCAAGGTTAATGGCGATCAATCCATTTGTACGAATATTGGCGTAATCCTTAAGAGGCGTTTTCTTGACCGTCCCTTTAACTGTAGCCATAAACAAGTAACCGTCTTCACTAGCATTCTTTTCATGCCGGATAATTGCCGTAATCTTTTCCTCAGGCTGCAGTTGCAAGAGGTTAACCGCCGCCACCCCCTTAGCGTTCAAGCCGGCAGCTGGCACTTCATAAGCCTTCAGCCGAAAAACTCGACCGCGGTTGGTAAAGAATAGCAAGAAGTCATGCGTACTAGCTGGCACAACACGATCGATGATATCCTCTTCCTTCGTAGTCATGCCACGCTTGCCCTTGCCACCACGATTTTGCCTACGATAATCACTCAATAGAGTTCGCTTGATATAATTCTCATTAGTCAGCAAGATGACAGCGTCTTCCTCCGGTATCAGCTCCTCATCACTAAACTTGCCTAGCTCATGATTTATCATCTGTGATCGACGCTCGTCACCATACTTCTCTTTTAGCTCAATTAATTCAGTCTTGATGATATCTAAAATCTTCTGCTCATCAGCCAAAATAGCCTCAAACTCACTTATCATCTTGAGCAGCTCAGCCAATCGATCTTCTATAGCCTGTCGATCTAGGCCAGTCAATTTCCTCAACTGCATAGCCAAAATAGCCTTACCTTGAATTTCGCTTAATTTGAAATTCTTCATCAAGCCAGCCAAAGCAGTGTCATAATCTTTACTGCCTCGAATCAGCTTGATAACCTCATCTATATGATCAAGAGCGATTTTCAGACCCTCTAGAACATGCGCCTCATCACGCGCTTTTTTCAGCTCGTACTCAGTTCGACGACGAACTACTATCTGTCGATGAGCGATGTATTCTTGTAGAATCTCCCTAAGCCCCAGCACTCTTGGCTGTATACCATCCACCAAAGCCAACATATTATAATGAAATGCTGTCTGCAGAGCGGTAAGTTTAAATAGCTGATTAAGTACCTTTTTCGGATAGGCGTCTTTTTTCAGTTCAACGACAATTGAAACCTTGCCCCTAGCACTAGTATCGCTTAAATCACTGATGCCAGTAATCTTCTTGTCTTTAACAAGCTCGGCTATCTTCTCTATCAAAGCCGCCTTATTGACTCCAAAAGGTATTTCACTAATAACTATATTATGTCGGCCTTTTTTAGCCTCGACAATTTCAGCTACCGCTCGAATAGTCACACTGCCACGCCCTGTCTGATAAGCCTGACGCATGGTTGCTCCACCATAAACTATCGCTCCAGTTGGAAAATCAGGACCCTTGACGTGCTTTAATAAGTCATCGAGCGTAGCTTCTTTATTGTCAATCAACTCAACGGTCGCATCGACCACCTCACCCAGGTTATGAGAAGGAATATTTGTTGCCATGCCAACTGCGATACCGATTTGGCCATTCAGAAGCAGGTTTGGTAGTTTTGCTGGCAAGACAATTGGTTCTTGCTCGGAGCCGTCAAAGTTTGGCTTAAAATCAATAGTATCTTTATCGATATCAACTAGCATCTCGTCAGCTGACTTGGCCATACGAGCCTCGGTATAACGCATGGCAGCTGCCTCATCACCATCCATCGAACCAAAGTTACCCTGGCCCTGAATTAGCGGATAACGAAGTGACCAACCCTGAGCCAGGCGAACCATAGAATTATATATTGCTGAATCGCCATGCGGATGGTATTTACCCATCACGTCACCAACGATACGTGCACTTTTGACAAACTTCGCTGTTGAGCGATTGCCATTTTGGTTCATTGAATAAAGTATGCGACGGTGTACTGGCTTCAGGCCATCGCGCACATCTGGCAACGCCCTGTCAATAATCACACTCATCGAATAGCGGAAGAAACTATCTTCCATCACCTTTTCAAGCGTGCGGTGTTCGATGCCTGGTGTTTCTACGGGTGCATCATCAGCTGGTACAATTTGATCGTCTTCAGTTGGTAGGTTTACTATATCTTCTTTACTCATCATTTACTCCTAAATATCCAATTCTTCCAACTTAGCGTTCTTTGCTTCCGCTTGGATAAAGTGCTTACGCAAAGCCACGTCATCGCCCATCAGCTTCGTAAATATTGCGTCCGCTCTTTCCGCGTCCTCAACATCAACCTTGATTAAAACACGGTTCTCAGGATTCATTGTCGTTTCCCATAATTGCTCAGCGTCCATTTCACCAAGACCCTTAAATCTCGACACTGTTACGCCAGCCTGCTTGTTACGATCTTCAGCCTCATCTATATTGACGCCTTTAGCCTTCCTCTCGGATATCAACGCCTCTAGTGCATTGTCTAGTGACTGCTCGTCATAGACATACTGTTTTTTCTGACCCCTGTTAATACTGTACAATGGCGGTTTGGCTAGATAGACATATCCATCTTCGACAATCTCCTTCATGTATCGGAAAAAGAAAGTCAATAACAGGGTCGCGATGTGGCTCCCGTCAACATCAGCATCTGTCATGATGATGATTTTATGGTAACGAAGCCCGTCGATATCAAACGAATCACCGATGCCGACACCAAACGCCTGGATCATCGCTACAATTTCCTTGTTGGCGAACATCCTGTCTAAACGAGCCCGCTCAGTATTCAGCACCTTACCTCGGAGAGGCAAGATGGCTTGAGTACGGTTATCTCGACCCTCTTTGGCCGAGCCAGCAGCCGAATTACCCTCAACTATATATATCTCACTCTCAGAAGGCTTCTTGCTCGAACAATCCCACAACTTACCGGGCAGACCCATGCCATCCAAAGCTCCCTTGCGAATAACGTTATCACGAGCCGCTCTAGCGGCTTTTCGTGCTCTAGCGGCAAGCGTAGCTTTGCCAACTATTTTTTTAGCAACATTGGGATTTTCTTCAAGATAATACGAGAAGTACTCACCCATCACCTGCTCGACATAACGACGCATCTCTGGGTTGCCCAATTTGTTTTTAGTCTGACCTTCAAACTGCGGATCAGGCAATTTAACTAAGATGATGGCCGTTAAACCTTCGCGAATATCATCTCCTGTTAGGTTGTCCTCTTTCTCCTTTAGCAGGCCACTCTTTCTAGCATACTCGTTGATCACCCTAGTTAGAGCCGTCCTGAAGCCCACCAAATGAGTTCCGCCATCTGGCGTTAAGACATTGTTAGCAAATGGCTTAACTAGCTCTATATAGGTATCGTTGTATTGAACGGCAATCTCCACCATACAATCTTCAGCTGGCTTCTCTACATAGAAAATTGAGTCATCGAGGATATCTTTACCGATATTCAACTGCTTAACATAGCTCTGGATACCGCCCTCAAAATAAAATGCCTGCCTATCACCAGTCCTCTCATCAACTACAGACGTGTGCATACCTTTAGTTAGATACGCCTGATGCCTCAGATAGCCAACCACCCACTTATAATCAATCTCGATCGTTTCCTTAAATATCGTTGGATCTGGGTAAAATACTATACTAGTCCCCTGTGGCCTGTCTGTCTTACCTAGTTTTTGGAGTTCTGTTGTCGGCTTGCCCTGAGAAAACTCAATTCTATATAGCTGACCTTCTCTCACCACCTCGGCGATAAACTTCTCAGACAGTGCATTAACTACACTAGACCCCACACCATGTAGACCACTTGACACCTTATAACCACCGTCACCGAATTTTCCACCAGCATGTAGAATCGTCAGCACCGTCTCAAGAGTACTTTTACCAGTCTTTTTGTGCTTATCTACAGGAATACCTCGCCCATCATCCGTCACCCTAACTCCGCCATCCTCTTGGATGACCACATCAACTCGAGTGCCAAACCCAGCTATCGCCTCATCGACACAGTTGTCTGCTATCTCCTTGACCAAATGATGTATACCGTCATAGCCAGTACTACCGATGTACATACCTGGGCGCTTACGAACTGGCTCGAGCCCCTCCAGGACCTGAATTTGCGAACTGTCATAAGCACGTTCTGATGTCTGTTTTGCCATACTCCCCTCTTCTACTTTAGGTTTTGCTGTCTAAAACTAATCCGAATTATACTACGCATATCCACCGCATAGCACTAGAATAGCCTGATGTAGGCCCTAAAGCCTCCTCTCAGATGTGTTTATTATATCACAAAAAAACTTGTTCACGCTAGAGTCTTTACCTGAACATATTTCTTATGCTATACTGTAGTCAAACTACTGTTAAAAACAATAAACAAATAAATACCAAACACTAAACGGAGTGCAAAATGTTCAAAAAAATAGTCTCCAGACTGCCATTCAGCCCAACACTAATAGGTGAGTTGGGTTTTTATGCTAAACGGCTCAGCAAGGAAGAAGCTTCTCGCAAGTTGGGGCTAATTTTGACTGCTCTGGCCTTAGTGGTCCAATCATTTGTTGTTTTTTCTCCACCAGAGTCTGCCAATGCCGCTAACCTATCAGATCTAGTTCATGGTGGCATCCATTCAAAGGCCGCGCTCCTCAAAGCATGGGACAACAACACGCAAGGATTTCGTGACCTACTAAAGCATGCTGGCCTTTCCAGGTCTTCTCTAGAAGCTGCCAAAAATGGTGAGATAAACACTCGCACCGGTGGCAAGTCTAACGGCTGGCTGTCCTGGGGTCGAGTGTCCAGAGGCGGAGCGAAATACAACGAAACTGCCATGAAAGTAGACAGTCAAACGATTTATGTCAGAAGCCTATCCGCACTCGATACCGGCAATAATGTCAAGGGCGGTGGCTCATACTATCCGTCATTTATCCTCAAAAACAACAAAGGTAAGCAAGTCATTATCATCAAGGGCTGTGGCAATATCGCCATGAAAGAACGTCCCTCTTCGGATAAGGATATCAAAGTCTGCGAACTGTCCAGCCGAAAAATAATTACTATTCGAGAAAGTCAGTTTAGCTCATCAAAACATTCAAAAAATCATGCAGACTGTGAACCGAAACCTATCCAAGTCTGCGACCTCAAGACAAGCACTATTGTCACTATCGATGAAAAGGACTTTAACTCTTCCAGGTATTCTAAAAATCTTGAAGACTGCCAGCCAAAACCTCAACCAACAGCCACCTGTAGCTCTTTAATAGTAAAAAAGATCTCACGCACAAATATCGAACTACAGGCTGCCGCTAATGCGGTAAACGGAGCATCCATAAAATCTTATACCTATATTATTAAGGATGGCTCTGGAAAAGAGGTCTTCCGAAAAACCGTCACTAGCGCAAGCAGTAGCCACTCTCTAAAGCATGAACTGGCTAATGATGGCAAATATACAGCTCAAGTGATAGTCGGCTCTAGCCTCGGTGATAAAACATCGGAAGCTTGCGAAGCGGCCTTCTCTATCGACCCTATCGAACAGTGCCCACTCAACCCCAGCTTGCCCATCAACGACCCTGACTGCCAGCCCTGCCCAGGCGATCCAACGCTTTGGGTAAAAGATGAAGCCTGCACTGCTCAGATTGTTCGCAACAAACAAGCAAAAAACCTGTCGTTAAATGTTTCAGCCGAAGAGGCTAAAGCTGGACCGGACCACCGACTAGAATATACCCTGACAGCAAAAAATGACGGGCTAGTGGAAACAACTTTTAAGTTCGAAGATGACCTCAGCGACATCCTCGAGTACGGCGAGCTATTCGACAGAGGTGGAGGAGACTTAAGCGAACAAGACAAGATCCTCTCCTGGCCTGAAATTATCCTACAGCCAGGCGATGAACAGCAACGAACCTATGTCATAAAAATGCCTAGTGAGATATCGTCTATGGCCCGCGGTACTAGTGATCCGACATCCTATGACTGCAAGATGATTAACACTTTTGGCAATACTATAGAGGTTGAAGTAGAGTGTGCTGGCCCTAAGATAGTCGAGCAAGTTATCGTACCAGAACTACCTCGTACTGGGGCTACTGAAAATATCATCTTTGGTGGTATCGTAGCCGCTGTCGTCTCTTTCCTTTACCTCAGATCCAGACAGCTTAATAAAGAAGTTAGGTTAATCCGCCGTGAATTTACGGCTGGAACTATATAAAATAAATCGAAGGGTGGCGATAAATATATGGTTGAAAAACTCTCCAATAGTCCAGAATCAATAAAGAACCTAGAGGCTCTCGAGGATAGCCATGAAAAAGAGAAGCTAGGAGAGCAGCTTGAAAAGAAGGCTGAACAAGCAGGCTCAGAAAAAGGCAAAGAGTTAGATTCAGCCCGACGAGAAGCTCTAGAAGAAGCTGTTTCCGAAAAAGATAGGGCGCCCGCAGAAAAAATCGAAGCCAAACAGCCAGACCAAGGGCCCATTACCAAAAAGCAGCTCGATCAAAACTTCAAAAAGACCATGGACAGTATCCGTAAAAAGGATATGGGCCCAGCTAGCCGCACCTTCAGCAAGATCATCCACCACCCTGTTATCGACAAGACCAGCGAAGCATTAGGTAAAACCGTCGCTCGACCAAACCTCATCTTGGCTGGCGCCCTAGGCACACTTATCTTAGGCTCTATAGTCTACTTCATCGCTAAGCGATACGGCTACGTCTTATCAGGCTTTGAGGCGATCGGTACATTCATCCTCGGCTGGGCTGTTGGTGCGATTGCTGAATTTGCAAGAGTCGGTTTTTCCAATAAGAAACGCTAGTCGCTCAACCTTGAATCTACCTAAGCCGGATCGTCACCTCGTCATCACCGGCCTCACTCTTACCTCTTAAGTCAAGCTGGTTCCTATCAACAGGGTCGTCATCTTGACTACCCAAAGCACCTAGCTCAGCATCAATTTGATCGCCGATGCTAGAAATCTTGCCAATATTATTTTCAGATTCACCGCTATCGCTCACTACAGCGTCCTTAGTACTGCCCATCGGAAAACTAGAGACATCGTCCAGTGGTGCTCTAGGGCCTACAGTTTCAGATGGAGATGGCGCGCTCGTCTTAGGTGTCACAGAGGACGGCGTAGGTATTTGTGGCGAAACAGGGCCTTGTTGAAATGGCGATGAAGTTGCCCCACCAAGACCGCCTGGAGAGATACTAACAGGCCCAGGGGCAGTTGATGGTGCGACAGACGGACCTGCAGGAGACCTGTTCACGGCGGCCGACTGTAGCTGTGACGGTGTGCTAATCATCGCAGGCGAAGGAGAAGGCCTCTGCGGAGTTGCTCCTCCTGGCCCACCACCTAGCTGTTGGCGCTTCGCTAACCACTCGTCCAAGAACGACGAGCCACTTCCAGTTTTTTGAGGTACTGGTGGTTTTTGACCAGCACCCAGACTGCCACCAGCACCACCTGGCGCCACCTGTTTATCTCGCCCCAATCTATCGAAAATCTCCTTCTCAACAACCGCCCTCGGTTTGCCATACTTGGCCGCCGAAAGTTTAACTAGCGCATCTCTCAGTTGTTTATTTGACTCACCCATGCCAGGTATCCAGTTCATACTAAATGGCGCCGAGGGTACATTGTTGATCATCAACGAAGCAATTGATTGAAAGTTTGGCAATTTCGTCAAATCATCCATATCAAATGTCGGCTGAAACTTCTTGACCATCAACTCTGCGTCCGTTACACCGATGCGCCCTGAAACAACCGTACCAACGTTACCGATGATCGCCTCACGGATCTTGTCTGTTAACTGCGTCATAAACTGGTTACCCATGATTAGGCTCAAGCGATACTTCCTAGCTTCTGACATGATCGACTCGAAACTATCTGTCGCAAAGTTCTGAAACTCATCAACATATAGCGAAAAATCAACTCGCTCATCCTCATC